>NZ_JBISWK010000094.1:0-36076 GCF_044462205.1 Kocuria rhizosphaericola
CACGGGGCGGCGGCCGCACCGGAGGCGGCTCAGGAACTCGTGTCCTCCTCCTTGTAGACGTGCTCGATCTCGTTGCCGTGCTCGTCGATCTGCCGGTACCACTCGGTGACGACCGGGTCGTGCGAGTCGAAGGCCTCGCCGGCGGCCCGGAGGCCCCCGGCGTGCTCGATCCGCAGGGCGAAGTCGTCGCCGTGCTCCTCGATCCCGTGGATGACGGCCTTGCGCATCGCGGCGGAGGCGAACCTCGCGCGGATGGTCGCCGGGTCGTGGTGAAGTTCCTTGTAGAAGGCGACCATCAGGGCCAGCACGACCACGGCGAAGGGCAGGGCCGAGACGGTCACGAGGTTCTGCATGCCGGTGAGGGCGTCGCCACCACCCGCGAGCATCATCACCACCGCGATGCCGCTCAGGCACAGACCCCAGAAGACGACAACGCCCTTGTGGGGCTCGGGATCTCCGCGCTGGGAGAGCGTGCCCATCACGATGGAGGCGGAGTCGGCGCTGGTGACGAAGAAGATGCCGATTATGACCATGGCGAGGACCGAGGTGATCGCGCTCAGGGGCAGTGCGTCGAGCATGGCGAAGAGCACCGCCTCGTTACCGCCGGCCCCGGCGACGTCCGTGCCGGTCTGCTGCAGGTACATGGCCGTGCCGCCCATGACGATGAACCACAGCACGCACATGGAGGACGGCACCACGAGCACCACGGTCACGAACTGGCGCAGCGTGCGCCCGCGGGAGATCTTTGCGATGAACATGCCCACGAACGGGGACCAGGACAGCCACCAGGCCCAGTAGAAAACGGTCCAGCCTCCGGCGAATCCGGCGGCGTCCTCACCCCAGGCGCCCGTCTGGCCCGTCAGCCACAGGTACTCCTGCAGGTAGGTGCTGAAGACGGCCGGGATGAGATCCAGCAGCAGGACCGTGGGGCCGGCCACGAAGACGAACAGGGCCAGCAGGAACGCCAGGACCAGGTTGATGCTCGAGAGGTAGCGGATGCCGCGGGCCACGCCCGTGACCGCGGAGACCACGAAGCCCGCCGTGAGTACGGCGATGATCGCGATGAGCCCGGCATTGCCGAACGGTCCCCAGCCGGCGACGATCTCGAGGCCCCGGGCGATCTGCACGGCCCCGATGCCGAGGGACGCGGCGGTGCCGAAGAGGGTCGCGAAGATGGCGAAGATGTCGATGAGCTTGCCGAGCCCGCCCTCGGCGCGGTCCTTGCCCACGAGGGGCACGAAGATGCGGCTGATCAGCGGCGCGCGTCCGCGCCGGTAGGTGCCGTAGGCGATGGCCGCGCCCACCACGGCGTACATCGCCCACGGGTTCAGGGCCCAGTGGAAGGCGGTCTGGACGAGGGCGTAGACGGTCATCTCCTCCGAACCGGGCGCCGCGCCGAACCCGGGGACCCCGGCGCCGAAGTGGCTCAGGGGCTCGGAGGCGCCGAAGAACATGAGGCCGATGCCCATGCCGGCGGCGAAGAGCATGGCCAGCCAGGCGAAGAAGGAGTACTCCGGCTCCTCCTCGTCGGTGCCCAGGGGGATGCGCCCGGTCCTGGTGAAGCCCACGACCAGCATGAACAGCACGGCGATCGTGGACATCGCGGTGAAGAACCAGCCGGTGTTGCTGGTGACCCACCCGAGGGCGGCTGTGGAGGCCGCTGCCAGTGTCTCGGTGGACAGCACGCCCCAGGCGATGAAGGCGGCAATGCAGGCGGCGGTGACGAGGAAGACGACCTTGTCCGTGCCGTAGTTCAGGTTCCGGGCCTCCACGGCGATGCCGGGGACCAGGGCGGGGTGGATGCCGTGGGGGTAGGGCGGTTGCGGCTTCTTCCGCCTCTTCCTGCGCTTGTGCTCGGAGTGCTCGGTCGAGCCGTTCCCGGGCGGGCTCTCCTCGCTCGCGTCGTGCTCGGGCTGGTGGGGTGGGATGCTCACGGGTCCTCCTGCGGAGTGCGGGACGGGCAGTTGCGGGATGCCGCACGGTGGCGGGCGCGACGGTCCGAGGCGCGGACCGTCCGACGACGGGGTAGAAAGCCCACCCTAGCGAAGGGAACGTCGCCCGTGGTCAGGCGGCCGACGATACGAGGAGGCGACGCCAGTAGATTGAGTCGAGTCAGCTCAACTCGTCTTGACAAGCTCCACCCATGTGGCAGACTTGAGTCCGGAAAGCTCAAGTACTGAGACCTCCGGGACCCCACGGGGCCAGCACGGCCCGCCCGGTTCAGCTCGACCGAAGGAGAACACGTCCATGTCTCGTGCAGTAGGAATCGACCTCGGCACCACCAACTCCGTGGTGTCCGTCCTGGAGGGCGGCGAGCCCACCGTCATCGCCAACGCCGAGGGCAACCGGACCACACCGTCCGTCGTGGCCTTCTCGAAGGACGGTGAGACCCTGGTCGGCGACATCGCCAAGCGCCAGGCCGTCACCAACGTGGACCGCACCATCGCCTCGGTGAAGCGCCACATGGGCACCGGGTGGTCCACCGACATCGACGGCAAGAAGTACACGCCGCAGGAGATCTCGGCGCGCATCCTCATGAAGCTCAAGACCGACGCCGAGTCCTACCTCGGCGACAAGGTCACCGACGCCGTGATCACCGTCCCGGCGTACTTCAACGACGCCGAGCGCCAGGCCACCAAGGAGGCCGGTGAGATCGCCGGCATGAACGTGCTGCGCATCGTCAACGAGCCCACCGCCGCGGCGCTCGCCTACGGCCTGGAGAAGGGCAAGGAGGACGAGCTCATCCTCGTCTTCGACCTCGGCGGCGGCACCTTCGACGTCTCCCTCCTGGAGGTCGGCAAGGACGAGGACGACTTCTCCACCATCCAGGTCCGCTCGACCGCCGGTGACAACCGGCTCGGCGGCGACGACTGGGACCAGCGCGTGGTCGACTGGCTGCTCGCGCAGGTGAAGTCGAAGACCGGGGCGGACCTGTCCAAGGACAAGATCGCCCTCCAGCGCCTGAAGGAGACCGCCGAGCAGGCCAAGAAGGAGCTGTCCTCCGCGACCAGCACCAGCATCTCCCTGCAGTACCTGTCCGTGACCCCCGAGGGCCCGGTGCACCTGGACGAGCGACTCACCCGCGCCAAGTTCGAGGAGCTCACCCGGGACCTGCTCGAGCGCACCGAGAAGCCGTTCAAGGACGTCATCGCCGAGGCCGGCATCTCCGTGTCCGACATCGACCACGTGGTGCTGGTGGGCGGCTCGACCCGCATGCCCGCCGTCGTGGACACGGTCCAGCGCCTCGCCGGCAAGGAGCCCAACAAGGGCGTCAACCCGGACGAGGTCGTCGCCGTCGGCGCCGCGATCCAGGCCGGCGTGCTCAAGGGCGATCGCAAGGACGTGCTGCTGATCGACGTCACCCCGCTGTCGCTGGGCATCGAGACCAAGGGCGGCGTGATGACCAAGCTCATCGAGCGCAACACGGCCATCCCCACCAAGCGGTCCGAGACGTTCACCACCGCCGAGGACAACCAGCCGTCCGTGTCCATTCAGGTCTTCCAGGGCGAGCGCCAGTTCACCCGGGACAACAAGAACCTGGGTACTTTCGAGCTGACCGGCATCGCCCCCGCCCCGCGCGGGATGCCGCAGATCGAGGTCACCTTCGACATCGACGCCAACGGCATCGTGCACGTCTCCGCCAAGGACAAGGGCACGGGCACCGAGCAGTCGATGACCATCACGGGCGGGTCCTCCCTGTCCAAGGAGGAGATCGACCGCATGGTCAAGGACGCCGAGGCCAACGCCGAGGCGGACCGGGTGCGCCGCGAGGCGGCCGACCTGCGCAACAACGCGGAGCAGCAGGCGTACTCCGTCGACAAGCTCCTGAAGGACAACGACGAGAAGCTGCCCGAGGACGTCAAGTCCGAGGTGCAGGCGGACGTCGACGCCCTGAAGCAGGCCCTCGAGGGCGAGGACGACGACGCCGTGAAGACGGCCTACGACAAGCTGCAGCAGTCCCAGACCAAGCTCGGCGAGGCCCTCTACGCGCAGTCGCAGACCGAGGGCGCGGAGGGCGCCCCGGGTGCGGGCGCGACCGGTGCCACCGGTGACGAGGACATCGTCGACGCCGAGGTCGTCGACGACGAGGACGAGAAGAAGTGAGCATGCCCGACCCCACGCCAGGACCCGACGAGAACGCGGCGGAGGACGGTCCCGGGAACGCTCCCGGCGACCCCGCCGCGCACCCCGACGAGCACCGCGCGCAGGACTCCGGCACCCGCCCCGCCGAGGAGGCCGGGCCGGAGGGTCTGACGGTGGACGACATCCTCTCGACGCCCCAGTCGACCGACGCGGAGTCCGGGGACGCCGCACGGGCGGCGGCCGAGGGGGAGGACTCCTCCACGGCGCTCGCCGAGGAGCGGCTCGAGGAGCTGCGCCGGCTGCAGGCCGAGTTCGTGAACTTCAAGCACCGCACGGCGCGCGAGAAGGAGCAGCTGCGGACCTTCGTGACGGGCGACCTCCTGCAGACGCTGCTGCCGGTGTTCGACGACATCGACGCGGCCCGGCAGGCGGGCGACCTCACCGACGGCCCGTTCGCGGCGATCGCCAACAAGCTCGAGGAGATCCTCGTGCGGCAGGGGCTCGTGCGCCTCGGGGAGATCGGGGAGAAGTTCGACCCGAACGTCCACGAGGCGGTGCTGCAGCAGCCCACGAGCGAGGTCGAGCCCGACCAGGTCTCCATGGTGCTGCGCTCCGGCTTCCGGATCGGCGAGCGCGTGGTGCGGCCGGCCCAGGTCGCCGTCGCGGTCGCCGAGTGAGGCCGGTCCCGGCCTGATCCGAGCGGCGGCAGGGGAGGTCCGCCCGCGGGCCTCCCCTGACCCGACCCCGGCGCCGCGGCGCCGGGGACCACCCCAGGACGACCACCGGGTCCTGTTCGACAGGACCCCGACCGGCACCCCAGAAAGGAGGCGTCATGGCCAGCCAGGACTGGGTCGACAAGGACTTCTACAGCATTCTCGGCGTCTCCAAGGACGCGTCCGCGGCCGACGTCAAGAAGGCCTACCGCAAGCTCGCCCGCGAGCACCACCCGGACCAGAACCCGGGCGACGAGGCGGCCGAGCAGCGGTTCAAGGACATCACGGAGGCGAACTCCGTGCTCTCCGACCCCGAGGAGCGCAAGCAGTACGACGCGATCCGCGCGATGGGCTCCGGTGCGCGCTTCACCGCCGGCGGCCCGGGCGGTGCGGGCGGCTCGGCGAACTTCGAGGACCTCTTCGGCGACATCTTCGGCGGGGGCGGCGGAGGACGCCGCCGCCGCACGACCTACACCACGGGCGGCGCGGGCGGCCAGGGCGGGTACGAGGACCTGTTCGCACAGTTCGGCGGCCAGACCGGGTACGGGGCGCCGGGCGGCTACGGCGGCTACCAGGCCCCGCCGGCGCGCGGGGAGGACATCCGGACGGAGACGACCATCCCGTTCCGCTCCTCGGTGCACGGCACCACGATCAAGCTGCGCCGCGGCAACGGCCAGGAGACCACGGTGCGGATCCCGCCCGGAGTGCGCGACGGGCAGAGGCTCAAGCTCGCCGGCAAGGGTCACACCGGCCCCGGCGGGGCCGGTGACCTCTTCGTCACCGTCCACGTGACGCCGCACGCCTTCTTCAAGCGGGTCGAGGGCACGGACGACGTCGAGGTCACCGTGCCGATCTCGTTCCCCGAGGCGGCCCTGGGCGCCACGATCGAGGTGCCCGTGCTGGACGGCGGCACGGTGCGCCTGAAGGTGCCCGCGGGCACGTCCTCCGGCCGGCGCTTCCGCGTCAAGGGGCGCGGGTTCAGCACGGCCAAGGGCGCGGGCAATCTGATCGTGACGGTCGAGGTGCACGTGCCGGCCGAGCTCGACGAGCAGGCGCGGGACGCCGTCCGGGCCTTCGCCGAGGCGACCTCGGCGGAGGATCCCCGGGCCGGCCTGGCCGTGAAGGCACGGGTGTGAGATGGCTCTGGACGCCGACCAGCCGCTGTTCGTGATCTCCGTGGCCGCGGAGATCGCGGAGATGCACCCGCAGACGCTGCGCCAGTACGACCGGCTCGGCCTCGTCAAGCCGTCCCGTGCCCCCGGCCGGGCCCGCCGCTACTCCCAGCGCGACATCGAGAGGCTGCAGCAGATCCAGGTGCTGTCCCAGCAGGGAGTGTCCCTCGAGGGCATCCGGCGCATCCTCCAGCTGGAGAACCAGGTCGCGGCCCTGCGGTCGAGGGTGGCGGATCTGTCCCGGGAGCTCGAGGACGCCCGGGACCGGGCCGAGGAGTCCTCGCGGATCTTCGCCGCCGGTGTCGGCGGGGACGTGGTGCGCATGGCCCGCGGCGCCCGTCCCCGCGCCCGCAAGATCTCGCAGGCCGTGGTGCTGTACCGGCCCCCGCGCCAGCAGGAGCGCTGACCGGCCGGTCCCCGGACCGGTGCGGCTCAGCGCAGCTGCTTCTCGAAGCCCACGTCGTACACGCCGCCCGGGTAGACCCGGGCGACCCCGGGCAGCGGGACGTACCCGCTGCTGCGGTAGAGGGCGAACGCCTCCGGCTGGCGGCTGCCCGTGGTCAGGTGGACGCGCCGATAGCCCGCCGCGGCGGCGAGCCGCTCGAGCTCGGCCAGGACCCGCCGCGAGATCCCGCGCCGGCGGTGCGCCGGGGCCGTCCACACCCGCTTGAGCTCGGCGGTGACGTCGTCGTGCCGGCGGAACGCGCCCCCGCCCACCGTCACGCCGCCCTCGAGGAGGAGCACGAGCCCTCCGGTGGGCGCGGTGAAGTCGTCCACGGGGTGGTGCGCCATCTCCTCGGCCCCGATCTCGGGGCCGTAGCGCTCCACGTACTCGCGGTGCAGGCCCTCGAGCAGCGGCCGGGTGCGGGGATCGCCAGGGAGCACGAGGACGAAACCGTCCCGCTCCGGGCCGGGGGCCGCGCTCATTCCGTCCGGCGGTAGGTGAGGTCGCGCGGGACGCGGCCCGCCTCCTGTGCCTTGCGCTCGAAGCTCGTGAGGACCCGCCCCTCCCAGCGGGGGGCCCAGCCCGTGTCCGGGTGCTCGTCGTCGGCGAGCGGGCCCGGGTGGAGGTTCTCGAAGTGCGGGGACGCGTCGAGCACCTCGCGCATCACCAGGGCGTACTCCTGCCAGTCCGTGGCGAGCCGCCACAGCCCTCCCGGCACGAGCACCCGGGCGGCGAGCTCGGCGAACGCGGGGGAGACCAGGCGCCGCTTGTGATGGCGGGTCTTGTGCCAGGGGTCCGGGAAGAACACCCACAGCTCGTCGACCGAGGCCGGGGCGAGCATGTGCTCCAGGACCTCGGGCGCGTTGGCCTGCACCACGCGGACGTTGTCCACGCCGGCCTGGCCCGCCTTGAGCAGCAGGTCCGCGATCCCGGGCTTGTACACCTCGACGGCGAGGAAGTTCCGCGCCGGGTCCAGGGCCGCGGCGTGCACGACCGCCTCTCCGAGCCCCGAGCCGACCTCCACGACCAGGGGCGCCTCGCGCCCGAAGGCCGCGGCCGCGTCGAACTCGTGGTCGGGATGGACAGAGGTGTCCGTGCGCACGCGCGGGACGTCGAGCACCCGGGTGGGCGCCCAGTCGTCCCAGGCCTTCTGGCGGCGGGCGGTGAGGCGGTCGCCGCGGCGCACGAAGGAGTACGGCCGGCGGTGGAACTCCTCGGGGACGGGACCCTGTGCGGGCCCCTCGGCGGGGGAAGGGGTGTGCTCGCTCATCGCCCTACATCCTAGGCGCAGACCGGGTGGGCACGGACCGGGTGGCCGCCGGCCCGTCCGCGGCGGACGGCTCGGCCCAGCGGCGGCGCGGCGCCTCCCACGCCGCGAACCGGGCGAGCAGCTCGTCCGCGTCCTGGGCGACCACGGCCGCGTCCCGGTGCTCGGGGCGCACGAGACCGGCCGCGGACATCGAGTCCACTGCGTCCAGCAGTGGCTTCCAGTAGCCGGCCACGTCGAGGAAGCCGACCGGCTTGGCGTGCACCCCCAGCTGCAGCCAGGTCCAGGCCTCGAAGATCTCCTCGAGGGTGCCCAGGCCGCCGGGCAGGGCCACGAACCCGTCCGCGAGCGCGGCCATCTCCGCCTTGCGCTCGTGCATCGTCCGGACGATGCGCAGCTCCGTCAGTCCCGGGTGGGCGGTCTCGTCGTCGACGAGAGACTGCGGCATGACCCCGACCACCTCGCCCCCGGCGGCCAGGGCGGCATCGGCGACGACGCCCATCAGCCCCACGTGGCCGCCGCCGTAGACGACGCCGACGCCGCGGCGGGCGAGGGTGGTGGCGAAGGCCCGGGCGGCCTCGGAGAACAGGGGGTCGGAGCCGAGGGAGGCCCCGGTGTACACGGCGAGTCTCATGGGGACATTGTCGCTGTTGCGGGCCCCGGTGCTGTCGCCGTCGCCGGCGTTCTCCCGTTCGCGGCGTCGATAGCATGAGTCGCGCCCCGCACCCGCCCCTCGTGCCGAAGGACCCGCCGTGAGCCCACCGCCGCCCGACGACCTCGTGCGCTCCCGCCTGCGCCTCTCCGGCGGCAAGGACCGGGTGGTGCTGGTGGCGGCGCTGGGGATCCTCAGCGCCGTGAGCCCGATGGCCACGGACATGTACCTGGCCTCGATGCCGGCCATGGCGGGGTACTTCGGGGCCTCTGCGTCCGCGGTGCAGCTGACGCTGACCACCTACATGGTCGGCATGGCCGTGGGGCAGTTCCTGCTCGGGCCGGTGTCCGACGTGCTCGGCCGGCACCGGCTCATGGTGGCCGGCAACGCGCTGTTCCTGCTCAGCTCCGTCGCCGTGGTCCTGGCCCCGGGCATCGGGACGGTGCTGGTCCTGCGGGCGGTCCAGGGCCTCGCCGGGGCGGCGGGCGTGGTGATCGCCCGCGCCGTGGTCTCGGACATCGCCTCCGGTCGCGGGGCCGCCAAGCTGTTCTCGATCCTCGCGACCATCACCTCCCTCGCCCCGGTGGTGGCCCCGCTGCTGGGCGGGGTGATCGCCACGGTGGCGCCGTGGCAGACCGTGTTCTGGGCGCTCGCGGCGTTCGGGATGCTGATGCTGGCGTGCTCCGTGCTCGTGGTCCCCGAGACCCTGCCCCCGCACCGCCGGCACCGCGGCGGGGTGGGCGCGGTCGTGACCGGGTCCTGGCGGGTGCTGCGCACCCCGTCCTTCATGGCCTACGCCCTGGCCTTCGGGCTCGCGTTCGGCGCCCTGTTCTCCTACATCTCCGCGTCCTCCTTCGTGGTGCAGAACGTGCTCGGCTACTCGGCGCTCGGCTACTCCGTGGTCTTCGCCGTCAACGCGGGCGGGTCGATCCTGGGCGCGGTCGTCAACACCCGTCTGGTCGACCGGGTCGAGCCCGGCACGATCCTCCGCACCGCGATCCTGGTCATGGCCGCCGTCAACGTGGTGGGCCTGGGCCTGGTCCTGGCCGGGGTCACCGGGTGGACCACCCTGGCGCACCTCTTCGTGAGCCAGACCTGCATCGGCTTCGTCATGGGCAACGCCGTGGCCCTCGCCCAGGGCCGGGTGCCCGGCCGGGCCGGTGCCGGGTCGGCGGTGCTCGGACTGGTCCAGTTCCTCCTGGGCGGGCTCGTGAGCCCGCTGACCGGCCTGGCCGGGCAGCACACCGCGGTGCCGATGGCCGTGTCCATGGCGGTGTGCTCGCTGCTCGCGGCGGGCGCCGTGCTGCTCGCCCACCGGCTCTCGCGGCGGGCACCGGAGGACCCTGCTCGTCCCGGGCCGTGACGGGGCAGGAACGGGCCGGGACGAGACTGTCACCGGTCCGCCGGCCAATGGCGGGCGGACCGCCGGACCTGTGATTAGATGCCCTCGGCCGAGACCGAGGTCACAGCCTCGTCCCGTCCCGATCCCTGACCCACCCGACACCCACGGGAGAACACATGCTCCAAACCATCGAGACCGCCCTCGGCGAGCTGGGCGGCATCATCTGGGGGCCCTACGTCCTCATCCCCCTGCTCCTGCTCACCGGCCTGTACCTCACCGTCCGGCTGGGCGGGCTGCAGTTCCGCACGCTGGGCTCCGCGCTGCGCCTGGCCCTGTTCGAACGCCGGGACGCCGAGGCCCAGGGCGGCGACGTCTCCCAGTTCCAGGCGCTGACCACGGCCCTCGCCGCGACCGTCGGCACCGGGAACATCGTGGGCGTGGCCACCGCGATCTCGATCGGCGGACCCGGCGCCCTGTTCTGGATGTGGGTCACCGGCCTGCTCGGCATGGCCTCCAAGTACTCCGAGGCGTTCCTGGCCGTGCGGTTCCGCACCACGGACGCCAAGGGGGAGATCTCCGGCGGGCCGCAGTACTACCTGGAGCGCGGCATCCGCAACGGGTTCGGGAAGTTCCTGGCGATCTTCTTCGCCGTCGCCGCGGCACTGGCCGCGTTCGGCATCGGCAACATGACCCAGGGCAACGCGATCGCCTCGAACGTCGAGGGGTCCTTCGGGGTACCGACCTGGATCACCGGCACCGTGCTCGCGGTGCTGACGCTCGCCGTGCTCGTCGGCGGCATCCGGACGATCGGCCGGGTCACGGCCGCGCTCGTGCCGTTCATGATCCTCTTCTACGTCCTGGGCGCGCTGTTCATCCTGGTCGTCAACGTCGAGGCGCTGCCGGGGGCGCTCGCCCTGATCTTCACCGACGCCTTCACCGGCTCCGCGGCCGTCGGCGGGTTCGCCGGCTCGGCCATCATGCTCGCCGTGCAGATGGGCGTGGCCCGCGGGCTGTTCTCCAACGAGTCGGGCATGGGCTCGGCGGCCATCGCGGCCGCGGCCGCCCAGACGACGCACCCGGTCCGGCAGGGGCTGGTCTCCATGACCCAGACCTTCATCGACACCATCATCGTGGTGAGCTTCACGGGTCTCGTCCTCATCACCACCGGGGTCTGGCAGCGGGGCGCCGACTTCGCGGCCACCATGACCGGCGACGCCTTCAGCCAGGGCCTGCCCGGCGAGTGGGGGCACGTGGTGGTGACCGTGGGGCTCGTCCTCTTCGCGTACTCGACGATCCTGGGGTGGGCCTACTACGGCGAGCGCTGCATGGAGCGCCTCTTCGGGCGCCCGGCGGTGATGCCCTACCGGGTGGTCTTCTCCGTGGTGGTGTTCGTGGGCGCCACCGTCCCGCTGGCCGTCGTGTGGAACTTCGCCGACGTGATGAACGGCCTGATGGCGCTGCCCAACCTCCTCGGGCTGCTGCTCCTCTCCGGACTGATCGTCCGCGAGACGAAGCACTACCTGGAGCACGACCCCAAGCTGCGGGCGGACCGCCGGCAGGTCGAGGGGTTCATGGCGGGTCACCCCGGAGCGATCGACTCGTACGAGCGCACCGGCGTCTGACGGCCGTCGGCGCACGAGGGCCCGGCCTCCTGACGGGGACCGGGCCCTCCGTCTAGCCTGAGGATCATGAGCGAACTCCCAGATCCCCGCCCGTTCTCCTGCGCGGACGCCACCGGTGCCGTCTACGACCAGGGCGCGCACGTGACCGACTGGATCCCCACGGGTCATGCCCCGGTGCTGTGGCTGTCCCCGAGCACGGCGCTCGAGACGGGCAGCCCCGTGCGCGGTGGTGTCCCGATCTGCTTCCCGTGGTTCGCGGACGGGGCCGAGGGCGGGCGCGAGCCCAAGCACGGTTTCGCCCGCACACTGCCGTGGCACGTCGAGTCCCGCGAGTCCTCGGACCACGAGGCGATGGCCGTCTACCGGCTCTCGGACGCGGACGTCACCGACCCCGCGCACCGGGAGCAGTTCCCGCACCGGTTCGAGGCGTACTTCGTGGTGCGCTTCGGCACCGAGCTGTCCCTCGAGCTGAGCGTCACGAACACCGGTGAGAGCCCGTTCGAGTTCGAGGAGGCCCTGCACGCCTACCTGGTGGTGGGGGACGTGCGGAAGATCCGGGTCGAGGGCCTGGACGGCGCCTCCTACCGCGACAAGGTCCTGGACCGCGAGGACCGTGTGCAGGAGGGGGACCTCCGGTTCGACGGCGAGACCGACCGGGTGTACCGCTCGACCGCGGACGTGGCCGTCGTGGACCCCGTGCTGGGGCGGGTGCTCCGGATCCGGAAGACGAACTCCGACACCACCGTGGTGTGGAACCCGTGGGCGGAGAAGGCGGCCGCGCTCCCCGACGTGGGGGCGGACGGCTGGTCGGACTTCGTGTGTGTGGAGGGCGCCAACACCCACGCCGACGCGGTGCACCTGGAACCCGAGGAGACCCACAGCATGGGCTACCGGGTGTCGGTCGAGACCACGGCGGAGGATCCGGGCCGGTCTCCCGCCTGACGGCCGGGACGCCCGGCGGTCAGAACGGGGGAGGATCCGCGTCCTCCAGCACGGCCTCGTCCCGCACGGGCCGGTCCGGCGCTGCTCCGTGCGGGGCTGTGCTCTCCGGCACGCTTTCGTCCGGCTCCGCGCTGGGCGGCACGGCCCGGTCCGGCGCTGCTCCGTGCGGGGCTGTGCTCTCCGGCACGCTTTCGTCCGGCTCCGCGCTGGGCGGCACCGCCCCGTCCGGCCCCGCTCCGTCCGGCCCCGCTCCGTCCGGCCCCGCTCCGTCCGGCCCCGCTCCGTTCGGCCCCGCTCCGTCCGGCCCCGCTCCGTCCGGCCCCGCTCCGTTCGGCCCCGCCCCGTCCGGCCCCGCCCCGTCCGGCCCCGCTCCGCCCGGTGCGATCCCGGCCGAGGGGTCCGGCACGGTCCGGTGGGTCCGTCCGGCCGGTGACGTCCACTCGAGCACTCCGCCGCAGCGCTCCGGTCCGAGCTGCCGCACCGACCAGCGGCCCAGCGCACCGTTGCGGTGCTTGACCAGATGGTGGTGGCGGCACAGATGCGCCAGGTTGTCCTCGGCGGTCCGACCGCCGTCCTGCCACGCCACCGTGTGGTCGAGGTCGCAGCGCTCGGCCCGCCGGCGGCACCCGGGAAACCTGCAGGTCCCGTCGCGGAGCCGCAGCCTGCGACGCAGATCGGCGGGCACGGCGTAGGTGGTGCGGTCGTGGTCGAGAACGACGCCGGTGACGGGGTGCGTCAGCACGCGCTGCCACGACGGCGCACCGGCGGCCAGCTCCCGGGCGGCCTCCGCGCTGATCGGGCCGTGACCCGCGAGCACCGGGGCGTCCGGGGGCACCCCGTCCGCCGGGCCACCGGGCCGGCACCCCAGCAGCGTGAGCACGGGGACCGTCACACAGACCTGTCCGCGCACACCTCGTGGGAACGCGGGGTCGTCGGGGACCTCGCCGGCCAGCAGGAGGTCGGCGAGGACGTCCGCCCGCAGCTGGGACTCGGTCCGGACGGCCAGCCCGTGCCCGGGCCGAGCACTGCGGTCCACGGGGTCGACCGGCTCCCTGTGCTCCGGCCCCTCCCGGTCATCGTCGGGCCCAGCACCGGCGGACACCTCCGCGGGCCCGAGGAGCGCCACGATCGCGTCGAGCCGGTCCTGGACCGCGAGCGCGGTGGGCGCGTCCAGCAGGGCGTGCAGCCACGCCATGCCGTCCTCGCCGTGCTCGACCCACACGCGGCGGCCGGCACGGGCCGCCCGGTGCCTCGCCTCCTGCGTCTCGGCCAGCAGCGCCGCGCGCCGGCGCCGGGCCCACGCGCGCAGCTGCGCCACCGTGCAGTACGGCGCCCGCTCCGTCAGTTCCACGGCGAGCCGCCGCACGAGGGCGTGAGGCGCCTCCTGGCCCGCCGGGACGTCCTCGACCAGCTCGCGCCACTGGTCGGCGATCACCGTGGCGTGGCGGGCGCTGAAACGGCCCGCCTCCAGCGCCTCGAGAGTCTCGGGCAGGTGCAGCGCGAGCACGAGGGCCTCGCGGACGCGCTCGAGGGCCGAGCCTGCGGGGAGGTGGAGCGCCGGGCCGATCTCGTCGGCGAGGTCGCGGACCATCTGGTCCTCGGTCTCCAACAGGGAGCACACGAGCTCGTCGGCCTCGTACGGCATCAGCCCCGCGGTGGAGACCCAGTCGATCTCGCGGTCCTCCCAGGCCAGCAACCACAGCCGGTGGATGCAGCGCAGCTGGCGCCCCGCCTCCTGCGCCTGCGCGGCCGCCGAGTCCACGAGCTGCCCCACGACCGCACGCACCTCCGCCCGGACACCGGCGTCCAGCATGCGCTCTCCTGCGAGAGCGGTGGGGCGCGGACCCGGAGCAGGACGGGCCCGGCGGTGCGCCGTCGTCGTCATGGGTCCCATTCTCCCGGGCCCCTCTGACGTCCTAAGGGCCCGGACTCCGGTCCGGAGCGTGCGCGCCGCGCGCGGCCGGGGACGGAAAACGGGTGCCGCCCGTCCGTGCGGACGAGCGGCACCCGTGGGGCTCCTGGGGAGCCGTTCCTACTTGGAGACCACCAGGGCCGCGGCGATCGCGGCCAGGAAGGCGTCCTTCGAGAGGCCCGTGCCCGCCTCGGTCGGACGGACGCCGTCCTCCTGGGTCATCTCGGGGTTGCGGAAGTACATCGAGAGCAGCCCGGCGGAGAACGCGCCGAGGGCCAGGCCCGCGAGGCGCTTGTTGACGAACGGCGTCAGCAGGGCGGCGCCGATGCCCATCTCCGAGTAGGCCACGAACTTGCCGAAGGTGTCGGGGTCCCACTCCTTGAACTGGGGGACGCCGGTGGCGGCGAACTGCTGGAGACCCGAGGCGGCCTCCGTGGGGAGGTCCTTCTTGCCGTAGCCGGACTGCAGCAGGTAGGCGCCGGAGACGCCGCGCAGGATCGCGTTGGAGAGGCTCATGGTCGGTCCTTTCAGGAGGGCGAACAAGGTCATTGAGTCGTCAATGACCCTATCAGGGGACGTCTCGGGCCCGCCGTGGGAGACGGGCCCGGAGCGAACACCCGCCCCGGGGGCGGTCCGCGGCGCCTAGGCTGGCCACCCGCTCGCAGGACGCCCTCCGCGTCCCGCCACCCGACGGAAGGACAGACATGGACATCGAGACCATGAAGAAGGTTCTGCTCGTTCTCACCAGCCACGACACCCTCGGCGACACCGGGGAGCCCACCGGCTACTTCGTCGGCGAGGCGGCCCACCCGTGGAAGGTCTTCCGGGACGCCGGGTACTTCGTCGACTTCGCCTCGATCGCCGGCGGGCAGCCCCCGCAGGACGGCAGGGACGAGGAGGACGAGGTCCAGCGGCAGTACCTGGAGGACGAGACCGTGCGGGCCTCCCTGTACAACACCCCGCGGATCAGCGTGGTCGACCCGGCCCAGTACGACGCCGTCTACCTCGTGGGCGGGCACGGCACCATGTGGGACTTCGCCGGCAACACCGACCTGCAGTCACTGGTGGCCGCCGTGCACGACGCCGGGGGAGTCGTCGGCGCCGTCTGCCACGGACCGGCCGGGCTCGTCGACGTCGAGCTCTCCACCGGACTGCGCATCGTCGAGGGACGCAAGGTGGCCGCGTTCACCAACGCCGAGGAGGACGAGGTCGGCAAGTCGGACGTCGTCCCGTTCCTGCTCGAGGACAAGCTCGTCGAGCAGGGCGCGGACGTGCGGACGGCGCCGAACTGGTCCGAGAACGTCGTCGTGGACGACCGCCTCGTCACCGGGCAGAACCCGCAGTCCGCGGCAGGCGTGGCCAAGGAGATGACCAAGCTCCTGACCGAGGTGGTGCGCGGGCAGAAGGCCGCCCAGGAGGCGGACTCCGCCGCGCTGCGTCGGGCGCACGACGCAGAGAAGGCCGAGGACGACGAGGGCTGAGCCCAGACCGGCCGGGGCGGGAGGAGCGCGCGGGCGGAAACACCCGCGCGCTCCTCGCGGGCCCCGGCGTTTCCGGACAGACTGGGAGCGTCGGGCCGACCGGTCCGGCCCAGCGGACACACGGCAGGAGAACCACATGGCTGACTTCAGGGACAAGGTCGCGCTCGTCACCGGCGCCGCCTCCGGCATCGGCGAGGCCTGCGCCAAGGACCTCGCGGCGCAGGGCGCCAAGGTCGTCGTCACGGACATCGACACGAAGCGGATCGACGACGTGGTCCAGGCGATCATGGCCGCCGGCGGCGACGCCGCGGGCTTCCGGCAGGACGTGGCCAAGCCCGAGGACTGCGAGGCCGCGGTCGAGTTCGCCCAGCAGACCTACGGCGGGCTGCACCTCGCGGTGAACAACGCCGGGATCGGCGGCAGCGCGGACGCCGTCGGCGAGTCGGACCTCGACGCATGGGTGCGCACCGTGCAGATCGACCTGCACTCCGTCATGTTCGGAATGCGCTACCAGCTGCCCGCGATCGAGCAGGCCGGCGGCGGGGCGATCGTGAACATGGCGTCCATCCACGGCACCGTGGCCGTCGCGACGGGCAACAGCGCCTACACCGCCGCCAAGCACGGCGTCGTCGGGCTCACCAAGCAGGCCGGCGTGGAGTACGGGCAGCGCGGGGTGCGGATCAACGCCGTCGGCCCCGCCTACATCGACACCCCGCTGCTGAAGGCCGCCCCGCCGACCGTCCTCGAGGGACTCGCCGCCAAGCACCCGCTCGGCCGCCTGGGCCGCGCCGAGGAGGTCGCCGCACTCACCACGTTCCTGCTCTCGGAACGCGCCTCCTTCATGACGGGCGGGTTCTACCTCGTCGACGGCGGATACACGGCGCTGTAGCCGGCCCCGCAGGACGCCCCTCCCGCGAACTCACCGGGTCCGTGCGAGATGCCCGCACTTGTCGCCGCATCTCGCGCCGACCCGGTGAGTTCGGCGCTCGGGGGTGCGGTGGCCGTGGGGGCGCGGCCGTGCTCTGCGCCACATCCCGGTCGTGCCGGACCCCGGGTGCTGTATGGTGAACGGTATTGCACATGGCACTGCTCCCCGTTCCCGGGTGAGCAGGCAGGCGTCGAGCACCCCGTTCTTCTTCCAGCGTGGCACCGTTCCAGACGGTTTCAGCCCGCTCGCAGGGGCTCCAGGAGTCATTCGGCGCAACCCGGCGCGCTACCCCCTTGCCGGGACATCCGATCGAAAGACGTATCCCAGTTTTGGCTACTTTCACCGACCTTGGCGTGCCCAAGGCCCTTTCCGCCGTCCTCGCCCAGCAGGGCATCGAGCAGGCGTTCCCCATCCAGGAGAAGACCCTCCCCGACTCGCTGGCCGGCCGCGACGTGCTCGGCCGCGGCAAGACCGGCTCGGGCAAGACCGTGGCGTTCGCGCTGCCGCTCGTCTCCCGGCTCGCCGGGCTGACCGGCAACGGCGCCCGCGCCGCCCGCCGGGCCAACCGGCCCACCGGCCTGGTGCTGGCCCCCACCCGCGAGCTGGCCACCCAGATCGACCGTGCGATCGCGCCCCTGGCCGAGGCCGCCGGGCAGACGACCACCGTCATCTTCGGCGGCGTCTCCCAGCGCAACCAGGAGAAGGCGCTCGCCAAGGGCGCCGACATCGTCATCGCCTGCCCCGGCCGGCTCGAGGACCTGCTGAAGCAGAACGTCCTCACGCTCGACGACGTCCGCGTGACGGTCATCGACGAGGCCGACCACATGGCCGACATGGGCTTCCTGCCCGTGGTCACCCGCATCCTCAAGCGCACCCCGCAGGGCGGCCAGCGGCTGCTGTTCTCCGCGACGCTCGACGGCGGCGTGGACAAGCTCGTCAAGCAGTTCCTGTCCAACCCCGTCAAGCACTCCGTGGACGCCCCGCAGGCGTCCGTGTCCACCATGGACCACCACGTGCTCGTCGTGGACGCCGACGAGAAGCAGGAGCTCATCGAGGCCCTGGCCTCCGGCACGGGGCGCCGCGTGATGTTCACGCGCACCAAGCACCGCGCCAAGAAGATGGCCCGCAAGCTCAGCCAGATGGGCATCCCCGCCGTGGACCTGCACGGCAACCTGTCCCAGAACGCCCGCGACCGCAACCTGGCCCAGTTCTCCGCCGGTGACGTGCGCGTGCTCGTGGCGACCGACGTCGCCGCCCGCGGCGTGCACGTGGACGAGGTCGAGCTGGTCGTCCACATCGACCCGCCCACCGAGCACAAGTCCTACCTGCACCGCTCCGGGCGCACCGCCCGCGCCGGCGCCTCCGGCTCCGTGGTCACGGTGGCCACCAAGGAGGAGCGTCGCGAGGTCACGCAGCTCATGAAGGCCGCGGGCGTCACCGCGAACTTCGACACCGTGACCGTCGGCTCCCCGGCCGTCGCGGCGCTCGTGGGCGAGCTCGCCGACAAGGTCGCCTACGTGCCGCAGCCCGTCCAGGCCCAGGGCCGCCCGGCGAGCGGTCAGCGCTCCGGCGCCGGCCGGTCCGGCGGCCGTGCCGGCGCCCGCTCCGGCGGCAACCGCGGCCGCGGCGGACAGGACCGTTCCGAGCAGCCGCGCAACGCCTCCCGCGACCAGCGCAGCGAGACCGGCAACCGCGCCGGCTCGCGCCCCGGCAACGGCTCGGCCTCCCGCTCGGCGGCACCGGCGCGCTCCGCGGCGCCCACCCGCTCCGCGGCACCGACGTACTCGACCGAGTCCACGCCGGACCGTTCCACGCAGGCCGCGGCCCGTCGCCGCACCCGGAGCCCGCGCCGCGCGTCGTCCCCCCAGGGCACCGCGACCCGCTGAGTCCCGGTTCTCCCCACGAGGGCGCACCACCTGCCCCGCGTTCCGCGGACCGGCAGGGGTGCGCCCTCGTGGCCGTCAAACGGTGGGTTCCAGTCCGCGCAGGAACTCCAGGGTGACGTCCGTGTGGGCGCCCACGAGCACGAAGCCGGGCGCGGGCTCCACCGGCAGCTCGCCCGGCACCACCACCACCGGCATCCCCGCGGCCGCCGCGCTCGCCGCCCCCGTCCGGGAGTCCTCGACCGCCACGCACCGCGCCGGGTCCACGCCCAGCCGCCGCGCCGCGAGCAGATAGGGCTCGGGGTGCGGTTTCGCGTGCTCCACGTCCTCCTGGGAGACGACGACGCGCAGCACCTCGGGCGCCCCGGAGGCGGTGCTCTCCGCGACCACGGTCAGGGCGTTCGTCACGACGGCGCCGGGGATGCCGGCCCGTTCGAGCTCGGTCAGCAGGTCGCGCATGCCGGGCAGGAACGGGACCTCGCCCGTGAGCGAGGCCGCGACCTCCCGGCCGAGCTCGGCGGTGATGGCCTCGACGGTTCCCCCGGCGCCGCGCTCGATCATCATCCGCGCCGACGTGGGCACCGTCCGGCCCAGCGTGGCGAGGTCGTCCTCGGTGCTCCAGCCGATGCCGTAGCGGCCGGCCACCGCGCGCTTGGCCACGGCCCACTGGGGCTCGGAGTCCACCAGGGTGCCGTCGTGGTCGAACAGGACGGCGGCGGGAAAGTCTGAAGAGCTCACGGGCGGGTCTCCTGCACGGGGTGGAAGGGCGACGACGGGGACTGCGGGTCCAGCGAGCGCAGCAGCTCCAGGGTCAGCTCCCGGTGGGATCCCAGGTGCAGCAGCCCGGGGCCGCGCTCGACCTCCATCTCGCCGGGGACGACCACCGTGGGGATGCCGGCCGCGACGCCCGCGGCGGCCCCGGCGGGGGAGTCCTCGACCACGACGCAGCCGGCGGGGTCCACGCCGAGACGGCGCGCCGCCTCGAGGTAGGCGTCCGGGTCCGGCTTGGGGCGCACCCCCTGCGCGTACTCGTCCGTGCCGATGACCACCCGGAACAGGTCCTCCGGCGCGGTGGACGCGGTGTGGCGGCCCATGGCCGAGCTCGCGTTGGTGACGATCGCCGCGGGGATCCCGGCGGCCGCCAGTTCCACGAGGAGCTCCTCGATCCCGTCGATGAACGTCAGCTCCGTGCCCTCCAGGACGCGGACGCTGTGCTCGAAGACCGCGCGGAACATCTCGTCCTCCCCGAGCGGCACACCGACCTGCTGCAAGCGGGCGATCGTCGCGGCGACCGGCCGGCCGAGGGTCGCGAGCGAGTCCTCGGGGGTCCAGAGCAGCCCGTGCTCGGCGGCGAGGTTCTGCTTGGCCCGGTCCCACAGCGGCTCGGTGTCGACGAGGGTCCCGTCGTGGTCGAAGAGGACGGCGTGCGGAAATCCGGGGGAGGGCATGCGCTCCAGCCTACCGGGGCGCCCTGGAGCCTGGCCGCCGGCGGAGCGCCCCCCGGGCGACCGGCAGGGGCTGTGACCGTCCCGCGCTCCCCGCCGGGGCCTCGTCGTGTCCGGTGGGCCCGGGTACATTGACCGCATGAGCACCGAGCGCCCCGGCACCCCCGACACCTCCGCGGTCCCGCCGGAGACCAAGGACTGGACCGTGGTGCTCGATCGGGGCTGCCCCGACTGCGGGTTCGACCCGCGCTACGACGTCGCGACCACGGGGGAGCGCGCGCGTGCCACGGTCGAGCGCTGGGCGGTCGTCCTCGACCGGCTCGGCATGACGGACCGGCCCCGCCCGGGGACGTGGTCCCCGCTGGAGTACGCGTGCCACGTCCGGGACCTCTGCCGGGTCTTCCGCGAGCGCCTGCGGCTCATGCTCGACGAGGAGGACCCGGTCTTCGCGGACTGGGATCAGGACGCCGCCGCGGTCGCGGACCGGTACAACCTGCAGGATCCCTACGAGGTCTCGGGGCAGCTCGCCCAGGAGGTCCGCGCCACCGCGGACGCCTTCGACGCCGTGACCGGGGAGCAGTGGGCCCGGACCGGCCGGCGCGGGGACGGCAAGGACTTCACCGTGGCGAGCTTCGCGGCGTACTTCCTGCACGACGTGGAGCACCACCTGTGCTTCGACGTCCGCGGCTGAGCCCGCCGCGCCTGGGCCCGCCGCGGGCGAGCCACCCGGCGGGCCGGAGCCGGCCGGTGCGTTCAGCCCAGGTGCACGGTCCCGTCGTCGTCGACCCGCCATCCCGGGTTGTGCGCGATCTCCCACACGACGCCGTTGGGATCGGCGACGTGCGCGTGGAAGATGCCTCCGAAGGCGCCCGGCCGGGGGGCTGTGAGGACGGTGCCGCCCGCGGCGGCCATGGCGTCCACCACCGCCCGGACGGAGTCCTCGTCCGCCACGTTGTGCGCGAGCGTCATCCCCTGCGCCGGGGGCGCAGCCGGGAGGCCGAGGTCCTCGGCGAACTTCGCGGCGTCGAAGAGGCCCAGCACCGTGCCGGGAGCGATCCGGAAGAAGAGGATCTCGCCCGGGACGTCGAGCAGCGGCTCCCATCCGAGGCCCCGCACGTAGAACTCCCGGGCGGCGTCGAGGTCCGGGGTGGACAGGGTGAGAAAGTGCACGCGAGGGTCCACGGCGGCCTCCTGGAGCTCCGGGGCGGGAGCGGCCCCCGCCTCACCAGCCCAGCGTAGACGTCAGCCGCTGATCTGCGTCAGGGGTCAGCGTGGCCCCGGAGCTCGAGATGACGTGGTCGAGGTGCCGGGGTCGAGGTCCCGGTGGACGACGACGTTGCCGAAGGCCGAGGGGCGCGGCTCCGCCGTGCAGAGCCGGTCCGCGCGGTCCACGACGTGCAGGCCCTCGTGCCGAACGACGATCTCGAGCAGCGGGTTCACCTCCGGGAGCGCCCCGGCGCGGGCTGCGGCACTGGCGCTGTCCGCCGGCGGCGGTGGCCAGCGGCTCCGGGGGAGCGGGGGCGGGGCAGGACGGTCGACCGGGCTCGCAGAGGGTAGCGCAGGGCGGGGCCAGGGACAACGCGGGCGGGCCCGCCCGCGCCGGTCCGCGCCCGCGCGGAGCGCCGACGGACTACCCTCGGAAGCAGCAGGGGCGGTCCCGGGGACCGCCGGCACAGGGCGCCACGAGAGCGGGAAGGTCAGATGACACAGCACCAGGACGCGGTCGAGCCGGCGGAGTCGCCGTACTACCACCGCGTGCTCACGGTGCCCAACGTCGTCTCGGTGGTGCGCTTCGCGCTCATCGTCCCGGCCGTGCTGGCCGTCCTCGACATCGACGAGCGGCCGGTGCGCGCGCTGGTCCTCGTCGCCCTCTTCTCCCTGACGGACTGGGTCGACGGCACCCTGGCCCGGGCGCTCAAGCAGCGCAGCCGGATCGGCGAGGTCATGGACCCCATCGCCGACCGGCTGGGGACCGTGGCGATCGCCGTGGCCGCGAGCGTCGTCGGGCTGTTCCCGTGGTGGGTGCTGATCGTGATCGCGGTCGTCGACCTCGTGGTGGGGATCGCCACCATCGTCCGGCGCTCCCTCGGCACGCTGCGGGTCACGACGGTCGGCAAGGCGAAGACCGCTCTGCTCATGGTGGGGACCGTGCTCGTCCTGGCGGGACCCGCGTGGTCGAGCCCCGAGGTGACGGACGTCGGCCGGGTGATGGTCCAGGCGGCGGCCGTGCTGCACGTCCTGGCGGGCGTGCAGTACTTCCGCCAGGCCCTCCGGGGTCAGGACTCGGCCGGCGGCACGGCGAGGTAGGCGTGCCGGGCGGCGCCGATGATGCCCGCCGCGTTGCGCAGCTCGGCCGGGACCACCCGTGTGCCCAGGCGAAGGCGGGGCAGGAAGTCCTCGTGCCGGGCGGAGATCCCGCCGCCGACCACGATCAGATCGGGGGAGAAGAGGAACTCCAGGTGCGCGAAGTATTTCTGGAGACGCTCGGCGTACTCGGGCCAGTCCAGTCCCTCCCGCTCCCGGGCCGCCGCCGAGGCGCGCTTCTCGACCTCGACCCCGCCGAGCTCCAGGTGGCCGAGCTCGAGGTTGGGCACGAGCTTCCCGTCCACGAACAGCGCCGAGCCGATGCCGGTGCCCAGGGTGATGACCAGGACGGTGCCGCCGCTCCCGCGCCCGGCGCCGTAGCGGAGCTCGGCCAGGCCCGCGGCGTCGGCGTCGTTGAGGACATGGACCGTGCGTCCCAGACGCTCCGTGAGGAACCGGCGGACGTCCAGCCCGATCCACGCGTCGTCGATGTTCGCGGCGGAGTGCGCCACGCCGTGCCGGATGATCGCGGGAAGCGCGACCCCGACGCTGGCCTCCGGGTGCGGTGCCCCGGGCCCGACGGAGAGCTCCTGCACGAGGAGCAGGAGCTGCTTTACGAGGGCCTCCGGCGTGGCGGACGCGGGCGTGGGGCGCTGCAGCACCGGGGTGGTCAGCGTGCCGTCGGCCATGTCCACGGCCGCGTACTTGATCAGGGTGCCGCCGATGTCCACCCCGATGTGGTGACGGTGCAGGGTCGACCAGCCGGTCGGTGCGGGAGGCGGGGCAGCACGGGGCGAGGGGTGGGCCATCCGACATCCTAGGGTCGAGGTGGGGCAGGGGCACGACGACGGGCGCGCTACGGCCGGCTCGGCGCGCCCGGCCGGGTGCGGGCCGTCGACGGGACCGGCACCCCGGACCATTCTGCCACCGTGGCCGCCGCAGCCGTGGAGGAGGCGCCGTGGAGAACGGCCCGTGAACGGGATGCTGTGCAGGAGGGGTCTGCTCAGGCGCGCGGACCGGTGCCCGACGTGCTGCCGCGGTCCTGCGGTCCGGCGTCGTTCCGAGAGCCCGCGACCTCCCAGGAGAACGGGACCCGGGCCACGGGTGCGCCCCGGACGAGTTCGTTGACCGCGCGTGCGAGCAGGTTGCGGTGGGCGGCGGGCAGTCTCAGGCACCCGTACAGGTAGGCGTCGACCTCCAGCATCCCGGCCTCGCCGCCGAGCTGGAAGTACTGCCACCACAGCCGGGTCGGGTCGAGACCGGCGCGCTCGACGGCGTGCCGGGCGAGACGGGCCTGCACGGCTCCGATCCTGTCGTCCTCCACGGGTCCCCCACTGTGGTGCTGCGGTTCCGGGGACGGTCCCGGCCCGGGCGCGACGCTGCGCAGCGGTCCGGGACCGTCCGTGGCGGTGCGGTGGCACCGCCGCCCCCATCATGGTTCCGGGTCGATCCGCGGGGCACCATCGGACGCCCGCATCGGTGCGTTTTCCGGACCCTCGGTGCTTCCAACGGATCGTCGGCGTTCTCCCGGGGGCCGTGCCCAAACAGGGCGGACGGCACGGTCGTCAGGATCGTCCTGCCGCCGAAGCGGGGATCAGGACCGCCGGGCGTCGCCGACGCGCAGAAAAGGAGCGGGGCGGCCCCCCAGCCGGCCCCGCTCCCTGCTGCTCCCACGCACGGACCGTGTCCTCGCGGCGCCCCCGGAGTCCGGAGGCGGCACACTGTCGGTCGACGGTGCGGGAGCCGGGGGATGGTCCTCGACGGACCACAGAATCCCCTGGTGAGAAGCAAGAATGCTCGATTCCGCGGCGATCGGCAAGACCCCTGGTGTGACCCAGTTCACATGCAGAAACAAAGGGTTGTGAATGCAAATACGGCTTCCGCCGTGCCCCGCGGATCAGTGCTCGCTGTTGAGCATCCCGCCCAGGCGCACGCGCATCCGGCGGCTGGCCTGGTTGAGGCCGACGACCCGGACGTCCTTGCCGTAGTGGGCGTACTTGTCGGTCACCGAGTCCAGTGCCGCGACGGTGGAGGCGTCCCACAGGTGCGAGTCGGAGAAGTCGATGACGACCTGCTGCGGGTCCCCGACGTAGTCGAACATCGTGTAGAGGTCGTTGGAGGAGGCGAAGAACAGCTCCCCGTGCACGGTGTAGACCGCCGTGTCCCGGGCGTCACGCCGCTCGAGCTCACGGTCGACGGTGACGAAGTGGGCGACCCGGCGAGCGAAGGCGACCATCGCCACGAGCACGCCCACGATCACGCCCAGGGCGAGGTTGTGCGTCCACACGGTCACGGCCACGGTGGAGAGCATCACGAGGGTCTCCGGGACCGGCATCCGTGACAGGGTCGAGAGGCGGACCGAGTGCCAGTCGAAGGTCGCCCAGGACACGAAGATCATGATCGCCACCAGTGCGGCCATCGGGATGACCGCCACGACCTCGCCGAGGGCGACGACGAGGAACAGCAGGAAGACCCCGGCCAGGAACGTGGAGATGCGGGTGCGGGCTCCGGAGGCGCGCACGTTGATCATGGTCTGGCCGATCATGGCGCACCCGCCCATCCCGCCGAAGAAGCCGGTCACGATGTTGGCCGCGCCCTGGGCCCAGGACTCGCGGGTCTTGTCGGAGCGGGTGTCGGTGATGTCGTCGACGAGCTTGGCCGTCATCAGCGACTCGAGCAGACCGACCAGCGCCATGGTCAGCGCGAACGGCGCGATGATCCGGAAGGTCTCCAGGTCCAGCGGGACGTCGGGGAAGAACAGCGAGGGCAGGGACTCGGGCAGCTCGCCCTTGTCGCCGACACTGGGGACGTCCATGCCCATCGGCACCACGATCGCGGTGATCACGACGATGGCCACCAGCGGGGCCGGGACCACACCGGTGAGCTTGGGGAACAGGAACACGACGGCCAGGCCCAGAGCCGTGAGCGGGTAGACGGCCCAGGGCACGCCGATCAGCTCGGGGATCTGGGAGCTGAAGATCAGGATGGCCAGGGCGTTGACGAAGCCCACCATGACCGACCGGGGAATGAAGCGCATCAGCCGTGCCGCCCCGATCAGGGCGAGGATCACCTGGAAGACCCCGGCCAGGATGACCGCGGCGATGAAGTGGTCCAGGCCGTGGGAGGCCACCAGCGGGGCGATCACCAGGGCCACCGCACCGGTGGCCGCGGAGACCATCGCCGGCCGGCCGCCCAGGACGGAGGTGGTCACCGCCATGGTGAAGGACGCGAACAGGCCCAGGCGGGGGTCCACCCCGGCGATGATCGAGAAGGCGATCGCCTCGGGGATGAGCGCCAGGGCCACCACGAGCCCGGCCAGGACCTCGGTCCTGAGGTGGCGGGGGGACCGGAGGGTCAGGCGCACCGACTGGCGCTGCTCGGGTGCCAGGTCGGTGGCGGGGCCGGCTGTCGTGGTGGCCAAGGAGGCTCCGTTCGCAGGAGAGGAGGGCAGGGCGGAAGGGCAGGGGTGCCCCGGGCGATGTGCGGGCGGGAGGGCGCGACGTCGCGCGGGGGTCGCGGCGTCCGGGCGCAGGGGCGCAGGGGCGCGCGGTGCAGGCCGCGCCTCAACCCTAACCTAGCGTAAGGGTAGGGTGTGCGGTTCCGGCGCTGACGAGACGCATCTCATGTCCACCCGAGGGCGTCGAGCATCCGCACCTCGACGTCCGGGGCCAGGGTCTCGCCGTAGGTGGAGGTCACGTGGTCGAGGTCCATGGAGACCTGGATGTTGCCGATCACCCCGGGGCAGGTGGTGCTCGGGGACTCCCACGCCCAGCAGCCGCACCCCGCTGCCGGCCCGCACACCGGGCAGGGCCCGCCAGGCGGCCAGCAGCGGCGCGCCGGCCCGGGTGAGCACCACCGAGGCGGCCAGGATTCCCAGCCCGTGCGTGAGCGGGACCTCCTCACGCGCCGACAGCAGCAGACAGGTGATCAGCAGCGGCCAGTGCCACAGGTGGATCCCGTAGGCCCGGTCCCCGCACCACTGCAACGGGCCGGTCGACAGCACCCGCCCGGCGACCGGCACGTCGCTGCCGCGGCGACCGTGCCCGTCGACCACCGGAACCGGGCGGTCCCGGTGGAGACGTCCCCAGGTGGAGGTCCCAGCAGTCGAGCACGAACGCCTGGAAGTCTCCTGCGTGGACGGGCTGCGGGACGCCGGTCCGTGCGCGGGGCCCTACCGCGTCGAGCGGCCGGTCACCGGCCGAGCCGCTGCTCCAGCATCGCGATGAACTCGTCCGCCTGGGCCAGCTTCCTGGCCAGCCGGTCCCGCTCCGGGTGGGCCCGCTCGAGGTAGCCGGCCAGCCGGGCCCCGGCGGGCTCGTCGGCGCCGAGCAGGTCGAGCAGCTCGGCCATCTCCTCCAGCGAGAAGCCCAGCGGCTTCATCCGCTTGATGTGGGTGAGCCGTTCGACGTCCCGCTCGGTGTACACGCGGAACCCGCCCTCGGTGCGGGAGGCCGGCAGCAGACCCACCTCGTCGTAGTGGCGGATGGTGCGCTGGGACAGCCCGGTCCGCTCGGCGAGCTCGCCGATCTGCATGGTGCCTCCACGGACGCGCTGCGGCATCGAACGACCTCCAGAGATCAGGGGACCCCGAGTCTACCAATCGCCCGGGAACGGACCCGGACCCGGCATCGGGGCCGGAACGTCCCGCCCGGCCCGGGGGCCGGGCGGGAGGTGTGTCAGGCGTCGACGACGACGACCGTCACCAGCGGGGCCCGCCGGTAGGCGCGCTCGAGGTGGCGGGAGACGGTCTCGGCGATGATCGACTCGAGCTTCTCCAGGTCCGCGACCTTGGACGTGGCCGGGCGTGCCAGGGCGTCCTTGACCTTGTCGGCAGCCCCGTCGAAGATGTGCTCGTCGTGGACGAAGCCCTTGGCGATGAACTCCAGCGGCTCGGCCAGCGCGTTGGTGTCGGCGTCGACGATCGCCACGACCGTGACCACCCCGCCCTCCTGCAGCAGCCGCCGCTCGACGAGGGTCTCCTCGGTGACCTTGCCCACGGTGTGGCCGTCCACGTACACCAGGCCGGCCTCCACCTGGCCCGAGATCCGCGCCCGGCCCTCGACGAGGTCGATGACGGTGCCGTCCCGGGCGATGAGGACCCGCTCGGGATCCACCCCGGTCCGGATCGCGAGCTCGGCGTTGGCGTGCAGGTGCTTGGACTCCCCGTGCACGGGCATGACGTGCGTGGGCTGCACGATGTTGTAGCAGTAGACCAGCTCCCCGGCCGAGGCGTGGCCCGAGACGTGGACCTTGGCGTTGCCCTTGTGCACCACCTTCACCCCGAGGTCGGTGAGCTTGTTGATGATCCCGTAGATCGCGTTCTCGTTGCCCGGGATCAGCGAGCTCGCCATGAGCACCGTGTCACCGGTGTTGAGCTGGATCTGGTGGGTCTCGCTGGCCATGCGCGAGAGCGCGGCCAGGGGCTCGCCCTGGGACCCGGTGCACACCAGGGCGACCTTGGCGTCGGGCATGGACTGGAGCTTCTTGAAGTCGACCACCAGGCCCCGGGGGATCTTCAGGTAGCCCAGGTCGCGGGCAATGCCCATGTTCTTGACCATGGAGCGGCCCACGAAGGCGACCTTGCGCCCGTGGGCGTGGGCGGCGTCGAGGACCTGCTGGATCCGGTGGACGTGGCTGGCGAAGCTGGAGACGATGATCCGCTTCGGGGCGGTGGCGAAGACGTGGTCGATCGCCGGGGTCAGCTCCTTCTCGGAGGTGGTGAACCCGGGGACCTCGGCGTTGGTGGAGTCGGTGAGGAACAGGTCCACGCCCTCCTCGCCCAGGCGGGCGAAGTGGCGCAGATCGGTGATCCGGTCGTCCAGCGGGAACTGGTCCATCCTGAAGTCACCGGTGTGCAGCACCAGCCCGGCGTCGGTGCGGATCGCCACGGCCAGGCTGTCCGGGATCGAGTGGTTGACCGCGACGAACTCGCACTCGAAGGGGCCGGCCGTATGCCGGTCGCCGGCCTCGACGTGGACGGCCTTCGGGGTGATCCGGTGCTCCTTGAGCTTGGAGGTGATGAACGCCAGGGTCAATTCGGAGCCGATCACCGGGATGTCCGGGCGCTCCTTGAGCAGGTAGGGCACCCCGCCGATGTGGTCCTCGTGGCCGTGCGTGAGCACGATGCCGACGATGTCGCCCAACCGGTGACGGATGGAGGTGAAGTCGGGCAGGATCACGTCGATGCCCGGCTGGTGCTCCTCGGGGAACAGCACCCCGCAGTCGACGACGAGCAGCTTGCCGGCGTGCTCGAAGACGGTCATGTTGCGCCCGATCTCCCCCAGACCACCCAACGGGGTGACCCGCAGGCCTCCGGCGGGCAACGGGGGCGGGGACTTGAGCTTGCGGGAGGAATTGGTCAAAGGATTCCGCTTTCATCGTGGG
The DNA here is from genome assembly GCF_044462205.1 of Kocuria rhizosphaericola. Lineage (NCBI taxonomy): Bacteria > Bacillati > Actinomycetota > Actinomycetes > Micrococcales > Micrococcaceae > Kocuria > Kocuria rhizosphaericola. Next base: position 28,576 of record NZ_JBISWK010000094.1, read on the forward strand.
GTCGTGCGAGGTGGCGCGGACGGCTCTCGTCGAGCTCGGGCCGCGTGCGGGGCCGGATTGCCCCGAGAAGTCTGGAACAACTCTAACGTCGGGTCAGGGTCGGAGGGGACCGCCGGGCGGCACGGACGTGCGACGGCACGTGCCGGACAGGCTCCGGGGCGGCATCGGGGAGACCCCGGCGAGGTTCCGGGAAGGGGACGGGTGAGGTGCCCGGGACGGGGCCGACCGGTCACCGTCCGCGCGGGAACGGGATCCGGTCCAGGTCCTCGGCGGCCAGCACGGTCGCTCCGCCGGAGCGGTCGCGGGCCTGCTCGGCCAGCCGGGAGACGTCGGTGTACCGCGACGAGAAGTGGGTGAGGACCAGCGTGCCGACGCCACCGGTCGCGGCCAGCGCGCCCGCCTGGCCGGCGGTGAGGTGGCGGTGCTGCGCGGCGAGGCCGGCGTCGTCGTCGGCGAACGTGGACTCGGCCACGAGCAGGTCGGCCCCGTCGGCGAGCTCCTCGGCGCCCGGGCACGGGGCCGTGTCCATGACGAAGGCGAAGCGACGGCCCGCCCGCGGCCTGCTCACGTCCTCGAGGCGCACCCCGCCCAGCCGCCACTCCCGCTGCAGCCGCCCGACGTCCGGGCCGGTGATCCCGGCCGCCGCGAGCCGGTCCGGCAGCATCGTGCGGCCGCCGGGCTCGACGAGCCGGTAGCCGTAGGTCTCCACGCGGTGGTCCAGCGGCCGCACCTCCAGGTCCGGCGCCACCGTCCCCCCGCTCCCGTGCGGGTGCAGCCGCAGATCCGTGCCGGGGGTCGCGAGGGAGACCAGGGCCCGGACCACGTCCTCGCCGGAGGCCGGGTAGTGCAGGTGGACCGGGTGCGGCACGCCGTCGAGGGCCATGCGCGAGAGCACGCCGGGCAGTCCGTAGCAGTGGTCGCCGTGGACGTGGGTGAGGCAGATGCGCGTGATCCGGCGCGTCGAGACGCCCGCGTGCGTCATCTGCAGCTGCGTTCCCTCGCCCGGGTCGAAGAGCAGGCCCTCGCCGTCCCACTGCAGCAGGTACCCGTTGTGGTTGCGGGTCCGTGTCGGGACCTGGGAGGCGGTGCCGAGGACGACGAGCTCACGCATGGGACCGAGTGTGCCATCCCCGCCCGGATCCGCTCAGGGGGGCCGCACACGGGTTGGAACAGAGGCCCGCGCCGAGGCACGGCGGCCGTCAGCTCAGCGGGATGTCGAGGCACTGCTCGTCGTCGCGCCACGTGCACGGCGTGCCCAGCTCGGCGCTGAGCCGTTCCATCCGACGCGCGATGGCCCGGGCCTCGGCCGTGGCCGTTCTCGCCCGCAGGCCCTCGATCACCGTGGGGTGCAGGCGCAGGCGGCGGGGCAGGCCGTCCCGGACGTCGAGCAGGAAGACGAACGACTGGTCGTTGCGCGCCGCGGGGTGGACGGCGTAGTCGTCGACGAAGTCCCCGGCGCTGTAGACCACCGGCCGGCCGCGGTGCACCTCGACGCCCCGGAAGACGTGGGGGGAGTGGCCGAAGACCACGTCCGCGCCGGCCTCCACCAGCGCGTGGGCGAAGACGCGGTGCTCCTCCGGCACCTCCGTGCCCCAGTTGGGCCCCCAATGGGCGGAGACGACGAGGAGGTCGGTGCGGTCCCGGGTCCGCCGGACGAGCTCCAGGAGGTCTCGTGCGCGTTCGTCCACGAGGCTGACGGGCACGTGGTGGACGCCGGGGGATCCGGGACCCGCCGCCCAGCCCGGCTCGTTGTCCGTGAAGGCGAGAAAGCCCACCGTGGTCCCGTCCCGGGTGCAGACCGCGGGCCGTCGTGCCGACTCCGCGTCCGGTCCCGCTCCGGTGTGCAGGATGCCGTGCTCGTCGAGCACCGGGAGCATCTCCCGCAGAGCCTGGACACCGTGGTCGAGCACGTGGTTGTTGGCCAGCGAGACGACGTCGACACGGGCCGCCCCGAGGGACGCGACGTTCTTGCGATCCGAGCGGAAGTGGAACCTCTTGCCGGGCCAGGGCGCACCGCTGTCGGCGAGCACGCACTCGAGGTTCGCGAACCGCAGGTCCGCCTGTTCGAGCAGGGGGAGGACGTCTCCCCACGGATGGGCCGGGCGTGCGCGCCGCAGCCGCTCGTTGACCAGCCGGCCGAGCATGACGTCGCCGACCAGTGCGATTCTCATGAGCCGCCCCCTGTCCGGACCCTCCCATCGTGGCCCACGGCCGGCGGGAGGGACAAGGGTGACCGGTCTCCCGGCCGCGGGATCCCGCCGCGCCGCCGGCGCCGCCCGCNCGCTCATGGCGCGGGCGGCGCCGGCGGTCACCGGCCCAGATCGGCCCAGCTGGTCGTCCGGGCGCTGCCCGCCAGGGCCGGACGCGGGTGCGCGGGCTCCGGCAGCAGCACCTGCAGGTCGGCGACGGCGAGGGACGCCCAGGAGGGGCCGGTGCGGACGGGGGAGGAGGCGGGGGCGTCCCCCGCCCGGTGCAGACGGGCCGCGTACCCCAGGATGAGCAGACCGGCCACGGCCAGGCCCACGCCCACCCAGGCGGGGGCGCGGTAGCCCCAGCCGGCGGAGATGACCGCGCCGCCCAGGAAGGCGCCCATGGCGTTGGCCAGGTTGAACGCCGCGTGGTTCATGGCGGCGGTCAGGGACGGGGCGTCCTTGGCCTCGCGCAGCAGGCGCATCTGCAGCGCGGTGCTGAAGAGAGCGCCCATGAGACCGATCCACAGCACGCCCAGCACGGCCGCGACCGCGGAATGGGCGAACAGGCCGAAGAAGGCGAGGGCCACCCCGGAGACGGCCCCGGCGCCCAGGGCGGTCCTCTCGATGGAACGGTCCAGCATCGGGCCCGCCAGCAGGGAGCCCGCGGTCATGCCCACCCCGTACAGTGCCAGCACCCACGGCACCGCCGAGATGTCGAGGCCACTGAACTCCGTCAGGATCGGGGAGACGAACGTGTAGACCGCGAACATGCCGCCGAAGCCGACGGACCCGGCCAGCAGGGTCAGGGCCACCTGGGGCCGGCCCAGGGCACGGACCTCCTGGGCCACGGAGACGCCGCCGCCCTTGCGGGTGCGGGGGATCCAGAGGGCGAGGGCCGCGACGGTGAGCAGACCGATGGCCACGACGAGCCCGTACCCGGCCCGCCATCCCAGGGTCCCGCCGAGCACGGCGGCCAAGGGGACGCCCACGATGTTGGCGACCGTCAGGCCGAGGGCCACGCGGGCCACGGCCCGGCCGCGCCGCTCGCGCGGCACCAGGGAGGAGGCCACCACCGCGGCGACCCCGAAGTAGGCGCCGTGGGGCAGGCCGGAGAGGAACCGCGCCACGTACAGCCACTCGAGGGAGGGGGCGGTCGCCGACAGCACGTTGCCGACGGTGAACGCTGACATCAGGCCCAGCAGGAGCCGCTTGCGCTCCACCCGGGCGGTCAGGGACGTGATCAGGGGGGCGCCGACGACCACGCCCAGGGCGTAGAGGGCGATGGCGTGCCCGAGCGAGGGGATGGAGGCATCGAGGTCCTCGGCAATGAACGGCAGCAGGCCCATCGAGGCGAACTCGGTGGTGCCCAGGCCGAAGCCGCCGAGGGCGAGGGCGAGGAGGGCGAAGCGGGTGCCGGTGCGGTCCGGGGCGTTGATCACCTGGAGCACGGCAGTGCGAGGTGCGGACATGGCAGGTCCTTCCGTGTGGAACAAAGGGGGGTGTGGAAGGCGCGTCGTCGGGCCGAACTGGTTGAAACCTCGATGCTACGGGCGATGTCGAAGGCATCCAACGGTTCCGGCATGTGATCTTGGACAGATCGAGCATGCGTGTGATATGGATCGCGCCCCGGTCCGTCCGGTCACGGGGGCCGGGGCCGAGCCACGGGTCCGGCCGGCCCGTCACCTCGCCTCGGGGTGTGTCATCAGCCGCCGGGCCTGGTCGGCCGGTGTCCGTGTGACCTAGAGTCGCAGGTGATCAGCACACTGCTGAACGACCTGCGGGCGCGACCTGCGCCCGGGCGCCGGGCCCTCGTGCCGTCGCCCACGGAAGCGGAACCAGAACTCCGAGGAGGCACGTCCCATGACCGACACCCACGCTGCAGGGCGGGGCACGGATGTCATCGACATCCTCACCGCCGACCACCGGGAGATGCTCGAGCTGCTCGGCCAGATCGAGGGCGCGCCGGACGCCGGCCGGCGCCGGGACCTCGCCGACACCGTGATCGCGGAGGTCATGCGCCACGCGGTCGCGGAGGAGATGTACGTCTACCCCGCCATGGAGAAGCACCTGCCCGACGGCGCCGAGGAGGTCGAGCACGATAAGCAGGAGCACGACGAGCTCGTGCAGGTCATGAAGCGTGTGGAGGGCGTCGACGCCTCCGAGCCGGCGTTCCTGGAGCTGATCCGGGAGATGCAGGCGCAGCTGCGCCACCACATCGACGACGAGGAGTCCGACCAGTTCCCGAAGCTGCGGGCCCACATCTCGGCCGAGGACCTCGTGGGGCTGGGCGAGAAGGTGGAGACCGCCAAGAAGCTGGCGCCGACCCGGCCGCATCCCCACGCGCCGCACTCCGAGCTGTTCCACAAGACCATCGGGCCCGGTGTCGGCATGGTCGACCGGCTCCGGGACAAGCTGACGGGGCGGAGCACCGGCTAGGCCGGCGAGGAGGCCTGCCGGACCTGTGCCGCGCGGACCCCTGTCGGGCGACCACCTCGTGGCTCTCGCCCGGCAGGGGTCCGCGTCGTTCCCCCGGGTGCCGCTACCGGCGGAGGCGCAGGAATACGTGCTGTCCGTCCAAGGTTGAGTGGGATAGACTCAGGTTAGCTGACCGTCCCGGCCGCACTTGTGACAGAGCGGCGCCGGGTCGATTCGTCCCCGATCGTCCATCCTGAAGGAGCCGCAGTGGAGACCAAGTTCACCACCAAGTCCCAGGAGGCGCTCTCCGCCGCCTCGACCAACGCCTCGACCGCGGGCAACCCGCAGGTCGAGCCCGCCCACATCCTCAAGGCCCTCATGGACCAGCGCGAAGGCGTGGCCGTCGCCGTCCTGAAGGCCACCGGGGCCGACGTCGACGCCGTCTCCGCGCAGGCCAGCGCCGCCATCAAGGCCCTGCCCTCCGCGTCCGGGTCCTCCACGGCCCAGGCCCAGTTCAACCGGGGAGCGCTGCAGGTCATCCAGGCCGCGGAGCAGTTCGCCCGGTCCCTCGGTGACGAGTACATCTCCACCGAGCACCTCCTGTACGGCCTCGCCCAGCAGGAGGGAAAGGTCGGCGACATCCTGCGGGACGCGGGTGCCGGTCCCGACCAGCTCAAGACCGCCGTCCCGTCCGTGAGAGGAGACCGCCGGGTGACCACCCCCGACCCCGAGGGCACGTTCCAGGCGCTCGAGAAGTTCGGCGCCGACCTGACCGCCATGGCCCGCGAGGGCAAGCTGGACCCCGTCATCGGACGGGACTCCGAGATCCGGCGCGTGGTGCAGGTGCTGTCGCGCCGCACCAAGAACAACCCCGTCCTGATCGGCGAGCCCGGCGTCGGCAAGACCGCCGTCGTGGAGGGCCTCGCCCAGCGCATGGTCGCCGGGGACGTGCCCGAGTCGCTGCGCGGCAAGGCGCTGATCTCCCTGGACCTCGGGTCCATGGTGGCGGGCGCCAAGTACCGCGGCGAGTTCGAGGAGCGGCTCAAGGCCGTGCTCGAGGAGATCAAGCAGTCCGAGGGCCGCATCGTCACCTTCATCGACGAGATCCACACCGTGGTCGGCGCCGGTGCCGCCGAGGGCTCGATGGACGCCGGGAACATGCTCAAGCCCATGCTGGCCCGCGGCGAGCTGCGCCTGATCGGTGCCACCACCCTGGACGAGTACCGCGAGAACATCGAGAAGGACGCCGCCCTGGAGCGCCGCTTCCAGCAGGTCTACGTCGGCGAGCCCTCCGTGGAGGACACCGTCGCGATCCTGCGGGGCCTCAAGGAGCGCTACGAGGCCCACCACAAGGTGCAGATCGCGGACTCCGCGCTCGTCGCGGCGGCCGCGCTGTCCAACCGGTACATCCCGGGCCGGCAGCTGCCGGACAAGGCCATCGACCTGGTCGACGAGGCCGCCTCGCGGCTGCGCATGGAGATCGACTCCGCCCCGGAGGAGATCGACCAGCTGCGCCGCGCGGTCGACCGCCTGACCATGGAGGAACTCGCGCTGGAGCGCGAGACCGACCCCGCGTCGGTCGAGCGCCTCGCCGCGCTGCGCCAGGAGCTGGCCGACAAGAAGGAGGACCTCGACGCCCTCAACGCCCGCTGGGAGGCGGAGAAGGCCGGCCTGAACCGTGTCGGCGACCTGAAGGAGCGGATCGACAACCTGCGCTCGCAGGCGGAGATGGCCCAGCGCCAGGGTGACCTGGCGGAGGCCTCCCGGCTGCTCTACGGCGAGATCCCCGCGCTGCAGAAGGAGCTGGACGTCGCCCAGGAGCAGGAGGACACCTCCGTCCCGCACGACACGATGGTCTCCGAGGAGGTCACGGCCGACGACGTCGCCGAGGTGATCTCGGCCTGGACCGGCATCCCCGCCGGGCGCATGCTCCAGGGCGAGACCGAGAAGCTGCTGCACATGGAGGAGGTGCTCGGGAAGCGGCTCATCGGCCAGCGCCGGGCCGTGCAGGCCGTCGCGGACTCCGTGCGCCGCTCGCGCGCCGGCATCTCCGACCCGGACCGGCCGATCGGCTCGTTCCTGTTCCTGGGACCCACCGGCGTGGGCAAGACCGAGCTCGCGAAGTCCCTGGCGGAGTTCCAGTTCGACGACGAGCGCGCGCTGGTGCGCATCGACATGTCCGAGTACGGCGAGAAGCACACGGTCTCCCGGCTCGTCGGCGCCCCTCCGGGCTACGTCGGCTACGAGGAGGGCGGTCAGCTCACCGAGGCCGTGCGACGCCGCCCGTACTCGGTGGTCCTGCTCGACGAGATCGAGAAGGCCCACCCGGACGTCTTCGACATCCTGCTGCAGGTGCTCGACGACGGGCGGCTCACCGACGGGCAGGGACGCACGGTGGACTTCCGCAACGTGATCCTGATCCTCACCTCCAACCTGGGCAGCCACTTCCTGGTGGACCAGGCGATCGAACCGGAGGCGAAGCAGCAGGCGGTGATGAACGTGGTCAACGCCTCGTTCAAGCCCGAGTTCCTCAACCGGCTCGACGACGTGATCCTGTTCGACCCGCTGTCCACGTCCGACCTGTCGAAGATCGTGGACATCCAGGTCGCCCAGCTGGCCGAGCGCCTGGGGCAGCGCCGCCTGCGGCTGGAGGTCACGCCGGCGGCCACGGAGTGGCTGGGCCTCACCGGCTACGACCCGGCCTACGGGGCGCGGCCGCTGCGCCGCCTGGTGCAGCGGGAGATCGGGGACAAGCTCGCCAAGGCGATCCTCTCGGGGACGGTCGTGGACGGCGACACGGTCCGGGTGGACGTCGACGCCGACGTCGTGGCGGACGGGCTCACCGTCACCGCCGTGGCCGAGGAGGCCCGCGCCGCGAGCTGAGACCCCGGCCG
>NZ_JBISWK010000095.1:0-22998 GCF_044462205.1 Kocuria rhizosphaericola
GGGAGCACCTCCGGCGAGGCCCATCGGTCTCGCCGGGACCACGTGACCCAAGAAGGGCCTGACGGGAATCCGTCTCATTACTGTCGTGTCCGGGTGTCTGGTTCGGCCGAGGGCAACCAACTGTTGCTGCTTGGCCCCAGGAGGCCCGCGATGAAAGATCCCACCAGCTCCTCGTCCCCGGTCGTGATCGGCGGGGTCGACACCCACAAGGACCTGCACATGGCCGCGGTGGTCGATACCTGCGACACCGTCATCGCCACCCAGGCGTTCTCCACCACCCGGGCCGGCTACCGGTCCCTGCTGCGCTGGATGCGCTCCTACGGGGACATCGCCCGGATCGGGGTGGAGTGCTCCGGCTCCTACGGTGCCGGGCTGCTGCGCCACCTCGAGAACGCTGGGATCGAGGTCCTGGAAGTCACCACCGGTGACCGCGCCGACCGGCGCCGGCGCGGCAAGGACGACACCATCGACGCGCAGAACGCCGCCCATGCCGCCTTCGCCCGCCGGCGCACCGTGACCCCTCGGGCACGCGATGGGATGGTCGAGTCCCTGCGCGTGCTCAAGGTCGCCCGCAAGTCCGCCATCCACGCCCGGCGCACCGCCCTGCAGTTGATCCAGATGCAGATCGTCTCCGCCCCGGACGAGCTGCGTGACCAGTTGCGCAACCTCACTCGGATGCAGCTGATCCGCACCCTGGCCGCCTGGCGACCGGACGCTACCGGGTTCCGGGATCCCGTAGTGGCCACACGGATCGCGCTGAAGTCCATGGCCCGGCGCTACCTGGAACTCCACGACGAGATCGCCGACCTCGAGCAGCTCATGCACGCCCTGGTCGAGGAGCTCGCCCCGGACCTGCTCACCCGCCCGGGCATCGGCTACGAGGCCGCGGCACAGCTGCTGATCACCGCCGGGGACAACCCCGACCGGCTCACCAGCGAGGCCTCTTTCGCCATGCTCTGCGGGGTGGCACCGTTGCCGGCGTCCTCGGGCAAGACCACCCGGCACCGACTCAACCGGGGCGGGGACCGCTCCGCCAACAGCGCCCTGCACATGATTGCGGTCGTGCGCTGGCGCCTGGACCCGGTGACGAAGGCCTACGTGGCCCGGAAGAAGGCCGAGGGCCACTCCAACCCCGAGATCCTCAGGTGCCTCAAGCGCTACATCGCCCGAGAGGTGTACTACCTCCTGCGCAACCAACAACGCCAAGCCGGACAAACCCTCATCGCCGCTTGACACATAGAAGGGCGTCACCGGGGGCCGGCCGCCGTGCCCAGAGGAACAGCACGAGCAACGCGGTCAGCAGCAGCGGGCCCAGGCAGGAGCGCAGACGCCGGCCGTAGGAGCCCAGCCGGGGACGCAGCACGGCACGGACGGGACCGTACTTCTCGGGGACCTGCCGGACGGAGTCGGCCATGGGGAGTCAGCTCCAGACGTGGACGGGGACGGGCACGAGCACGAGGAAGGGGTGCGGCACGTAGCGTACCGGGCCGGGAGGACGTGTGCCTTCCGGACGGTCCCGGACGGCCCGGTGCCCGCGCGGGCCGGGAGCCGATCGGTTAGCGTGATCGGATGGAGTCCAACGTCCGCGTGCTGAAGGCCCTCGGGGCCTGGCTGTTCCTCGTCCTGCTCGGCGTGGCGGCCGCCGCCGTCACCATCGCCCTCGTCAACAAGTACATGTACGGCCCGGAGACGGACGTGCGGGCGTACTTCGAGGACCTGCGGGACGGGGACGGGGGCGAGGCCCTGGGGCTGCTCAACGCCCGCGTCCCGGACGCCAACGCGGCGATGCTCGACGGCGACCCGTTGGAGGCCTCGGCCGAGAACCTCGAGGACCTCGAGGTCTCCACCGTCTCGGACGACGGCGAGCGGGCTGTGGTGCGCGCGGACTACACCCTCGACGGCGAGCGGCACAGCTCCGAGTTCGCCCTGCACCCCGTGGACACGCAGTGGGGCTTCTTCACCGTGTGGGCGTTCGACGAGACGCCCCTGCCCACGGTCTCGATCAGCCTGCCGGGGGCGACCTCGGTGGACGTGAACGGCATGTCCGTGGCCCTGCCGGGGTCCTCCGGGGAGTTCTCGGCGTTCTTCCCGGGCGTCTACACGGCCTCCTACACGTCCGAGCTCGTGGCGGCCGATCCGGTGCGCGCCGTGCTGACCGCCCCGGGCCAGCAGGCGGAGATCGTCCTGGAGGCCAGGCCGACCGAGACCCTGGAGCGAGAGGTGGACCGGCAGCTGAAGGAGCACCTCGACGGCTGCGCCGAGCAGAGCACCCTCTTCCCGTCCGGCTGCCCGTTCTCCTTCGAGTTCGACGGGCGGGTGGCCGGGGACGTGGAGTGGACGATCGAGTCCTATCCGGACCCGGAGATCGTCGTGGGCGCCAAGGGCGGCGGGGGCTGGGGCCTGGAGCCCGCGCGGGGCACCGCGCGGATCGCGTTCGACTCCCTCGACCTGTTCACCGGGGACGTCGAACGGCTCGAGCGGACCGTGCCGTTCGAGGTCGCCGCCGACCTCGCCATCGACGACTCGACGGTGCGGGTCACCCCGCGCGGCTGAGCCCGGCGCGGGGCGCCGCGCCCTCGGCCCCCGTTCGGCCGGCCCGGTCCGCCCCGCTCAGGCGATCCCGCTCGGGCGATCCCGCTCGGCTGACCCCGCTCAGTTGACGCCGCGCAGGTCCAGGACCAGCTCGGACTCCCCCTCCTCGTCCAGCACGAAGGGGATGCCCCAGTCCTGCTGGTAGAGGTGGCACGCGGCGTGGTCGGGGATCTCCCCGCCCGGCTCGCCGTCGCACGCCGCGGCGCGCGCGGTGATGTGCAGGACGCCCTCGGTGACGCCGTCCGCCAGCACGAGCCGCCGGCGCAGGCCCTGGGCCGTGCCCGCGCCCTCGACGAGCACCTCCCCGGGCGAGGACGAGATCTTCAGCTGGGTCGGGTCGCCCCACCGGTCGTCGAGCTTCTGCCCGGTCGGCGCCGCGAAGCGCACGTCGATCGCGAGCGCGCCCGGGGCGAGCTTCGTGCGCGCGCGCTGGGTCCGCGACGCCCCCTCGTCGACGCGCTGGGCGGCGGCGGGGATCGGCACGCGCACCAGGCGGTGGGCGTTGGCCTCCACGACGACGAGCAGCGGCTCCTCCCCCGAGACGTCCAGCAGCACGTCGGAGGGCTCGGCCAGGCCGCGGGCCAGGGTGGCCACCTGACCGGTCCGGGGGTCGTAGTGGCGCACGGCGCCGTTGTAGGTGTCGGCCACCGCGACCGACCCGTCGGGCAACTGGGCCACACCGAGGCAGTGCTGCAGGCGCGCCTGGCCTGCGTCGCCGTCGCGGAAGCCGAAGTCGAACAGCCCCTCGCCCACGGCGGTCTCGACGGCGACGGCCCCGTCGTCGTCGAACCGGAGCACGCGCAGGGCGGAGGTCTCCGAGTCGGCGACCCACACGTTGCCCGCGGAGTCCTCCGCGAGCCCGGAGGACTGCGCGAACCACGCCTCGGCGGCGGTTCCGTCCAGGAGCCCCTCGTCCCCCGTGCCGGCGAGCACGGCGAGCCGTCCGTTCCGCGGGTCGAATGAGAACAGCTGGTGGGTGCCCGCCATGGCCACCACGAGCCGGTCGGCCCGGGCCGACCAGACGACGTCCCACGGGGAGGAGAGGGCCACGTCCAGCGGGTCGGCGTCCGGGTCGATGTGGTTCGGCTCCACCCCGCGGGCGCGCTCCTCGTCGAGCAGCCGCTGGACGCCGCTGCCGGCCACCGTGCGCACCTCCCCCGTGGTGAGGTCCACGCCGCGGAGCCGGTGGTTGACGGAGTCGGCCACGACCACGTCGTAGCCGGTCGCCGCGCGCACCTCCTCGGGCAGCAGCGCGAGCCCCTGGGGCTCGGTGAAGCGCGCGGTCCCGGGGTCCCCGTCCGCGTGGCCCTTCCCCGCGCCGATCACCCGCCGGACGGTCTCGAGGTCGTTGTCGAGCTGGACGAGGCGGTGGTGACCCGTGTCGGAGACGAGGAACGATCCGTCCGGCAGCGGCAGCACCTTGCCCGGGAACCGGAGGTCCCCCTCGGGGGCGGGGCGCGGCACGTACGGCCCGTCGCCGCGGTGCAGGGTGCCCCGGGCCTCGTGCTCGGCCACGAGTTCCTCCACCAGGGGGACGAGGCCCTGGACGTGCCCCTCCCCCGAGAGGTGCGCCACGATGTAGCCCTCCGGGTCCACGACCACGAGCGTGGGCCAGGCCCGGGCCGTGTACGCGTCCCACGTGGTCAGCTCGGGGTCGTCGAGCACGGGGTGGTGGACCTCGTAGCGGTCCACGGCGGCCGCGAGCGCGTCCGGGTCGGCCTCGTGCTCGAACTTCGGGGAGTGCACGCCCACGGTGACGAGGACGTCGGAGAAGCGCTCCTCGAGGGGGCGCAGCTCCTCGAGCACGTGCAGGCAGTTGATGCAGCAGAAGGACCAGAAGTCCAGGACCACGACCTTGCCGCGCAGCGCGGCCAGGTCGAGGTCCTTGCTGCCGGTGTTGAGCCAGGCGCGGCCCTGCAGCTCGGAGGCGCGGACGCGGGAGGTGAGGCGCATGGGTGGGGATCCTTTCGGGGCGGGACGGGTCGGAGCCGGGTGGGTCGGAGCGGTGCGGGAGGTGGGGCGTGCGGCCGGGGGCTCAGCGCCGGGCAGCGCGGTCGTCGCGCTCGGCGAGCCCGGCCATCATCTCGTTGTAGGCCTTGAGCTCGGCGTCGTCCGTGCGGTCCGCCTTGCGGTCTGAACGGCGGTTCTCCTTCGTGCCTTCGACCGCCCACATGATCGCGACGACGACGGCGACGACGACGGTGGGGAACTCGCCGATCCCCCACATGAGGGCCCCGCCGAGCTGCTGGTCCTCGATCGCCGTGCGCCCCCAGTCCCGGCCGGTGTTCCCGAACCAGGAGGCCTGCAGCAGGGTGTCGGAGCCCATGAGGGCCACCCCCACGAAGGCGTGGTAGACCATCGTGGCCAGCAGCAGGACGAGCCGCATCATGTAGCCGGGTCGGTACGGGATCGGGTCCACGCCGATCAGCACGAGCATGAACAGGTACCCCGTGATCAGGAAGTGCACGACCATGAACACGTGTCCCACGTGGTAGTGCAGCGTGAAGTGGAACAGCGGGGTGAAGTAGAAGACCACGATCGAGGCGGCGAAGTTCACGGCCGCGAAGATCGGGTGGGTCACGACCCTGCCGAACCCGGAGTGCACGAGGCGCAGGATCCACTCGCGGGGCCCGCGGGTGCCGTCCGGGCGGGACTCCAGGGCCTTGAGCAGCAGGGTGACCGGCGCGCCCAGGACCAGGAAGATCGGCACCACCATGGTCAGCGCCATGTGCTCCACCATGTGCGCCGAGAACAGCACCCGGCCGTAGACGGCGAACCCGCCCGAGGTGATGTAGAACAGCACCCCGAGCCCGGTGAGCCACGAGAGGGTGCGCAGCACGGACCAGGAGTCCCGGCGCCGGCGCACGCGCACGAAGGCCCACAGGTAGACGACCGCGAGGAACACGCAGACCGCGAGCCACAGCCAGTCGATGCGCCACGTGGTGAACCACGAGGCCGCGGTGGGCTCGGGCGGCAGCTCGTACCAGGTGAGGATCAGCGCCGGGGAGGCGTCCGGGGCCAGTTCCTCGGGCACCGGCGGGGCCGTCCGGGACAGGGCCACCGCGACGCCCATGACGGCGCCCATCACCAGCAGCTCGCCCAGCACCAGCTGCCACACGGCGCGGCGGGCCGTGAGCCGGCCGGCCTCGAGCGCGGGGACCAGCCACCGGCGGTGGGCGAGGCCCGCGAGGCCCAGGCCCAGCGTCAGGACGGCCTTGACGAGCACGAGCCACCCGTAGCCGCTGAAGAGCTGCTCCCACGAGCCGATGCGCACGGCCGCGTTGACCGTGCCGGAGAGGAGCACGAGGAAGAAGGCGCCGAGGGCGACCGCGGAGAACCTGCGCAGGACCACCGCGGCGATCGGCACGCGCCGCCGCGCCCCGGCCGACGGGCGGCCCCGGGCTGCGCCCTCGGGCAGCATGCCGGTGCCGGCGTCCGGGGCGCTCAGCTGCGGCGAGAGCCAGGCCAGCACCACGAGTCCTCCCGTCCACAGCCCCACGCCCAGCAGGTGCAGGCCCAGCGAGTTGACGGCGCCCATGTGGTCGTTGCCGCCGGCGGAGTGCCCGTTGAGGGCCATCGCGACGAGGGCCGCGCAGGACAGGGCCAGGGTCAGCAGCAGCCCGAGCAGGGCCCGGACGCCGAAGACCAGGGTGGTCACGACGGCGGCCACCACGACGATCGCCGCCTGGGCCTGTCCTGTGGGGATGTCCGTGGCGTAGTGCAGCAGCTGCTGGGTGTAGGTCCCGTCCCCGCCCACGGGCACGCCCGCGACGTCGGAGTAGGACAGCACGAGCACGGCCACGGAGGCCACGGTCCAGACCACGGCCGCGGCCTCGGCGAGGCGCATCGTGGTGCTGAAGAGCGGGTGCTCGGGCGCCGGGGCCCGGTCGCCCCGGCGGCGCTCGTCACGGGTGGTCGGCACGACGCCCACCGCGAACAGCAGGGCCCCCATGACCACCACCAGCGCGCCGATGTGCACGAGCTCCGCGGTGGGCAGCCCCCAGCGGACCAGCGCCCCGGGGTCCGCCGCGAGCCGTGCCGCGCCCGAGCCGGTCCACAGCATGGCCAGGACGAGCGCCGTGAGGGCCACGACGGGCGCTGCCGCGAGCCACCAGGGGTCGATCCCCCGGCCGCCCGGCCGGGTGGCGGTGCCGTGGTCGGCGCGCTCGGCCGTCCTCGAACTCATGGTCAGTCTCCTTCATCCGCCCCACGACGACGGGGCGGCTTGTCTCCATTGTCCCCCTCCGCGCGCACCGGGCCGTGCGGGTGTGCCGGAGCCCACACGGGCGGGCCTTCAGCCCTCGAAGAGCACGTCCCCCACGAATCCCCCCTCGGTGCAGCCCGGCGGGACGGCGAAGACCGCGGACCCGACGGGCGTGGTCCAGGCGTTGAGCATGTCGAGCTCGTCGAGCCGGCGCTGGATCGGGACGAACTGGCGGTCGACGTCCGAGCAGTAGGCCGCGAAGACCATGCCCGCGTCGCTGATCCCTCCGGCCGTCGCGCCCCGGCCCCACGAGCCCGAGGCGTCCGCGACGGGCAGGTCGTAGTTGTAGACGCGCCGGTGGATCCGCTCCAGGGGATCCTCCGAGCGGGAGCGGCGCACGTGGGCGTAGTCCGCGATGACGGGGAAGCCCAGCGGTCCCCGCGCCTCGAGGTCCGGCTCGTCGGGCTCGGCGCCGCCCGTCAGCGGGGCGCCGTCGCTCAGGCGACGCCCCACGGCGTCCTCGCGCGCCGGCGTGTCCGCCTCGTCCCAGGTGTCCAGGTTCATGGCGATCCGGCGGACGACCAGGGCCGTGCCGTCCCGGATCCACGGCACGAAGCCGTCTCGGCCGTGGACCACCCGCTCGAACTCCGCGCTGCCAACCCGGGGGTTCACGGTGCCGTCCACCTGGCCGAAGAGGTTGCGCATGCTCTGCCCGTCCGGCACCGAGCCCACGGTGTGCCGGAACCCGTTCTGCACCCACCGCACGGCGGCGAAGGAGCGGGAGGCCTTGAGCAGCACCCGCTGGGCGTGCGAGACGGTGAGCCGGTCGTCGGCGCAGATCTGCAGCAGCAGGTCGCCGTCGCTCCACCGCTCCTCGAGCCGGTCGACCGAGAACGCCGGCAGGGGCCGCAGCCAGGCCGGCGCACGGTCCGGGGCGACCAGTCCGAGCAGCCGCGGCCCGAAGCCGAAAGTGACCGTGAGCCGGGCCGGGTTCGCGGCGAGCCACGGTTCCTGGTCGGCGACCGGCGCCCGGCCCCGGGCCAGGGCGGCGGCGTCCTCGGAGAGCACCCTCAGCAGGCGCCGCACCGCGTCCCGGCTGGTGTCCCGGTGGAGGTCCAGCGCCACGAACGCGGCGAACGCCTGCGGCGCGGTCGCCACCCCCGCCTGCCGGGGGCCGTGGAAGGGCTCCGCGCTCCGGCCGTGCCCCTGCGCCGGCTGCTGGGGATCCTCCAGTGGCGCCGGCACGAGCGCCCCCGCCCGGCGGGCCGACTCCAGACCCAGGGCCGAGGCGGCGCCGACACCGGCGGCACCGCCCGCCACGAGCAGGCGCCGCCGGTCCACGCCTCGGGCCTCACCCACGGCAGGCCGGCGAGTCCGCCGCGGGTCTGGTGCCGGAGGACGGGCCTGCGCCGTCCCCGGTCGCGTGGCCCTCACCGGCAGTACCACTGTGGCCCTCGCCGTGGCCGGGGTCGTACTCCTCCTGCGCGCCGGCGTAGTCGCGGACGGCGGCCGCGACCGTCTGCTCGGATCCGTCCTCGAAGCGCAGGACGAGCTCGAGCTCGTCCCCGGCGCGGAGGTCGCACCGCAGGTCCAGGAGCATGATGTGGTCCGCGCCGGGCCCGAGGGGGTAGGACTCCCCCGGTGCGATGCTGACCGGGTCCTGCATCCGCTGCATGACCGTGCTGCCGGTGTCGGGGTCGAGCACGGTCTCGTGCAGCTCGACCGCCCCGGCGACGCCCTCGGCGGCCGCGCCGGTGAGCACGACCGGGGCGTCGCCCTCGTTGACGAGGGTGCCGAAGACCCCGGTCATGGCTCCGGCGGTGCCCGCCTTCGCCCAGGGCCGCTCCACGGTGAGCGGCTCCGGCGCGGAGGCGCCGCCGGTGTCGTGCGATGAGGGGCCGCCGGGGGCGGACGTGGACGCGGCGGCCGGTGCGGTCTCCTGGGCGGAGGACGCGCACCCGGTCAGGGCGACGGCGCCGAGGACGAGGACAGTGGTGGTGCGCAGCAGCGCGGTGGGCACGGAAACGGGCACGGAGATGGGCATGGGAGCTCCTGGGAGTGCGTGGAAGAGGGTGCGCGAGGGCGGTCACGGGGCGCGGCGGGCGCGCGGCGGCGGCCGGTGGATCCGGTCGGCGGGTCCGACCGGTGTGGGCCCGGGACGGTTCCCGGGCGGTTCAGCTCTGGCGGCGTCGGCGGGAGACGAGGCTCACCAGGCCGAGCACGCCGAGGGCCACGGCCCCGCCGACGACGGCGACGACCCAGAGCGGGACGTCCCCGGACGTGGCGCGGTCCGCGACGTCCTGGGCGCTCTCGGCGGAGTCCTCCGGCGGGGCGCTCGGGTCGGCAGTGGGCTCGTCGCCGGAGCCGACGTCGTACGTGAAGGTCCCCTCGATGGGGTGCCCGTCACTCGAGACGACGCGCCAGACCACGCGGTAGGTCTCGTCCTCCGTCCCGGACCCGGCCAGCGGCTGGACCACCCGGTTGCCCTCGGGCTCGAGCGGGCCCTCCGTGACGGAGCGTCCCTCGGAGTCGGTGACCAGGACCTGGTGGCCGATGTCCATGACCTCCCCGGAGAAGGTGAGCTCGAGCTCCTCCGGCGCGGTGGCGAGGACCGAGCCGGGCTCCGGCGAGACGGCGGTGAGCTCGTCGTGCGCGGAGGCGGGCAGGAGGGGCAGGGCGGTGAGAGCACCCGCGGCCAGCAGGGTCGCGGTGCGTCGGGTGGTGGGCGTGGGCATGAGGTCTCCTCGTGGGCCGGGCGGCGGTGGGCCGGGGCCGCCGGGCCGGGTCGGCCGGGCGGCGTGCACGGGCCGTCGGACGTCCCGCCGGGGCCCGGGTGGCGCGCCGCGGCCGGCCGGCTCAGCCGGCGGGCAGCGCGGCGGGTCCCGGGGAGAGGACCGGCAGCAGAGGTCGACGGCGGGCGCGCGGCGGCCCGCGGTGGGAGCGCACCGGGCGCAGCAGCGCCTGGTCGGTCAGCACGTGCGGGCGCCCGGCCCGCACGGCCCGTGGCCGGCCGACGACCACGGGAGCGGACTGGGCCTGCCGCCACCGGCGCACGCGCAGCCGGAGCGCCTCCAGCAGGACCACGCCCGCGACCTCTCCGTGGCGCATGAGCACGTAGGCGGCCAGCGCGGCCAGCACGTGGGAGGCGAGCATGACGGCCCCACCGTGCTCGGCGTGGGACTGGACCTCCAGGACGAGGGCGGGTCCGGTGCCGAGCGAGGCGGCGGAACCGTGCTGAGCGGCGTGGTGGGTGGCGTGGGCCACCGTGCTGACACCGCCGGCGCCCGCGAACCCGGCGTGCAGGACGGACTGGCTGAGCAGCACGCCCAGCAGCAGGGAGGACCGGGAGAGCACGCGGCCGGCCAGGGCCATGCACAGCGGCCCGGACAGGGCGAGGGACAGGAGCACGAGCACAGCCGGCGGGGCCTGCCCACCGGCGGCCGCGTGGGAGAGGACGGCCGCGGAGGTGGCGATGGCCGCTCCGGACCAGCCGCGGACGAGGCGCCGTGCACGTGGGCTCACGCCTCCACCTCCCCTCCGATCGCCGGCCGCTCGGCCCGGTGCCCCCATTATGCGCGCCGCTCCCGGCGCCGGGCCAATTCCGGCGCCGGGCCGGTCGCCGCACCGCAGCGGTCGCGTCCGGGGGCGTGGTGCCGCCGGGGCGACCGCTCCGGTACGCCGAAGGGGCGGCCCCCGTGCGGGGGCCGCCCCTTTGGGCGAAGCCGTGGGACGGGGTCCGGAGCGGACCCGCGGGTGTCCTTACTTCTTGGACACGGCCGCCTTGAGCTTGGAACCAGCGGTCAGCTTGACGCCGTGGCCGGCCGGGATCTCGATGGTCTCGCCGGTCTGCGGGTTGCGGCCCGTGCGGGCGGCACGGTCGGTGCGCTCGACGGCCAGCCAGCCCGGGATGGTGATCTTCTCACCGGCGGAGACGGACTCCTCGAAGACCTGGAACATCGCGTCCAGGACGCCGTTGACGGCGGCGTTGGTGGTACCGGCCTTCTCGGCGACCTCTGCAACGAGTTCACTGCGGTTCTTAGCCATGTTCATGTCCTCCTGGACTTGGGGTCGTGGGGAAGCGCGGCACGGGGGACCGATCGCGCTCCTGCGTCAGAAGTTACCAGCTGGACTTGGTGATGCCGGGCAGTTCGCCGCGGTGAGCCATGTCGCGGAAACGGACGCGGGAGATGCCGAACTTCTGGAGGGTGCCGCGGGGGCGGCCGTCGATCTGGTCCCGGTTGCGCAGCCGGACCGGGGAGGCGTCGCGGGGCAGCTTCTGCAGACCCAGACGGGCCTCCTCGCGGGCCTCGTCGGTGGCGTTCTCGTCGACGAGGGTCTTCTTGAGCTCGGCACGCTTCGCGGCGTAGCGCTCGACGACGACCTTGCGCTGCTCGTTCTTGGCGATCTTGGACTTCTTGGCCATGGATTCAGCGCTCCTCGCGGAAATCGACGTGCTTGCGGACGACCGGGTCGTACTTCTTGAGCACCATGCGGTCCGGGTCGTTGCGGCGGTTCTTGCGGGTCACGTAGGTGAAACCGGTGCCGGCGGTGGACTTCAGCTTGATGATGGGACGAACGTCCTTGTCCTTGGCCATGCTAGATCTTCTCCCCACGTGCGATCATGTCGGTCACGACGGCGTCGATGCCGCGGGCGTCGATGACCTTGATGCCCTTGGCGCTGACGTTGAGCGTCACGCTGCGGCGCAGCGACGGGACCCAGTACCGCTTCTTCTGGATGTTCGGGTCGAACCGGCGCTTGGTACGGCGGTGCGAGTGCGAAATGCTGTGCCCAAAGCCCGGCTGAGCTCCGGTCACCTGGCAGTGCGCTGCCATAGTGTTCTCCTCCAATGTTGACGAAATGACGGCACGCAGTGCGTGCCGCAGTTGATCACTCAGCTGCGGCAACGGGCGTCCCGCCACCTTCAGAATTGCCACCGTTCGCCAACCGGGCCCTCTCGTAAGACCCGCGGCCGGAACCGGCGAAGGCCTCGCCACGATGAAGACGGTGAAGATCAAGGTGCCGGAAGGTGGACTCCACCACACGACAGCCTTGAAGTCTAGGCCCGGACGGACTTCCCCGCAACCTGACGTCGGGTGTGACCAGCTTCGGGTCAGTCTACCGGCTCCCCGGACCCCCGCAAACCGGGGGACTCCCCGACCAGCCGCGACGGGGCGGGCTCCGGACCGGGCGAGCTCACGCGCGGACCTCCTCGGCGGGGGCCGCCGCCCCGTCGCGGGGGACGGGACCGGCGGGGAGCACCGGACGCGGGAGCAGCGTCGTGTACCCGGGGTGGCGGGCGGTGACCGTGTCCCCGGAGGAGGTCCCGCGCAGCCGCCGCCCGATCCAGGGCAGCAGGTACTCGCGGGCCCAGAGGAGGTCCTCCTTGAGCACGCCCGGGCTCGCGGTGACCGGCAGCCGGTCCGTGGGCGGCAGCTCCAGGGCGTGGTCCACGCCCAGCAGCTCGAGCACCCGGGCGGCCACGTGGGTGTGCCCCGCGGTCGACATGTGCAGCCGGTCCACGGCCCAGTAGCGCCAGTCCTGCAGGGTGCGCATCCGCCAGTAGTCGAGGACCAGGCACCCGTGCCGGTCGGCGATCTCCCGGACGTGCTCGTTGTAGAGCGCCTGCCGGGGGCGTGTCCAGGACGTGGGGGCGTCCCGGCCGGGATCGAAGGCGGTGAACAGCACCACCTGGGCGCCGGAGGCCCGCAGCCGGGCGACCGCCTGCTCGTAGACCCCCATGAGCGCGTCCACGTCCGCCCGGGGGCGCAGCAGGTCGTTGCCGCCGGCGTAGAGGCTCACCAGGGTGGGCTCCAGGGCCAGGCACGCCTCCAGTTGCTCCGCCACGATCCCGCGGAGCAGCCGCCCCCGGACCGCGAGGTTCGCGTAGCGGGTGTCCGGGTGGGCCGCGGTCAGCTGCTCGGCCACGAGGTCGGCCCAGCCGCGCACCCCGTTGGGGCGGGCGGGGTCGGGGTCGCCCACGCCCTCGGTCATGGAGTCGCCGAGGGCCACGTAGCGGATGGGCGGTGCGAGCGGCACGGCGGCCGGGCGGGGCGTCGTCGGCTCCGTCATGCGGGGTGCTCTCCGTTCGAGGCAGGGGCAGGGGCAGGGTGGTGCGCGCGGGGTCGCAGGGCTCCGGTCAGGGCGCCGTGCGGTCGGTGTGCTGGGGCTGCGCGGGCTCCCCGACCGGCCGGAAGCGGGACCTGTTGCCGAGCGCCTCGTTGACCGCGCGCACCAGGGAGTTCGCGCGGTCGTTGTCCGGCAGCCGCTCGAGCAGCACCGGGTTGCCCGCGTGGTCGGCCAGGGGGACGCGCCAGTTGGGGTACTCGTCGTTCGTGCCCGGCTGGTTCTGCATCCGGCGTTCGCCGACGGCGTCCACGAGGGAGACGTTGAACAGCAGGGCCGGGGACTGCGCGAGGTAGCGGTGCAGCGCCTCGACCAGGCCCTGCTCGTCCGTGCTGTCCCCGTCGGGGAGGAGCCCGTCCGCTGCCACGGCCGCGAAGAACGTGTCGAGCTGCCGGCGGGCCTCGGCCCGCTCCTCCTCGACGGGCCGCGCCAGCAGGCCGAGCTCCTGGCGCACGTCCACCTGCACGCCCTCCAGGAAGCCCGCGGTGGGCGGGAAGTCGTGGGTGCTGACCGAGGCCATGCTCAGCTCCCGATAACGCTCCGGCGGGAGCGGCTCGTCACCGTCCATCTCGAACCACAGGATCGACGTCCCCAGCACGCCGCGCTCCGCGAGGTACTCCCGCACCCACGGTTCGAGGGTGCCGAGGTCCTCCCCGACCACCACCGCCCCGGCGAGCTCCGCCTCGAGCGCGAGGATGCCGACCATCGCCTCGTGGTCGTAGTAGACGTAGGCGCCCTCCGAGGCCTCCTGGCCGTCCGGGATCCACCACAGCCGGAACAGGCCCAGGACGTGGTCCACCCGGATGCCGCCGGCGTGCCGGAAGATCGTGCGCAGCATGTCCCGCCAGGGCAGGTAGCCCGCCTCGGCGAGGAGTTCGGGGTGCCACGGGGGCTGGGACCAGTTCTGGCCCTTCTGGTTGTACATGTCCGCGGGCGCGCCCACGCTGACGCCGGAGGCCAGCACGTCCTGGAGCGTCCACGCGTCGGCGCCCTGCTTGTGCACGCCCACGGCGAGGTCGTGGATCACGCCGATGTCCATCCCGGCCAGGTGCGCCGCGCGCTGGGCGGCCTCGAGCTGCTCGTCCAGCAGCCACTGCATCCACACGTGGAAGTCGATCCGGCGGGACAGCCGGGTCCGCGCCTCCACCGCGTACGGGGCGTCCGGGCTCGCCGCGACGTCGTCCCACTCGGGGGCGTCCTCGCCGAGCTCCTCCCGCAGCGCGCACCAGAGGCCGAAGTCCTGCAGACCCTGCCCGCCCTCGGCCACGAACCGGCGCAGCTGCTGCTGGCGGTGCGGGGAGCGGCGGACGGTGAACAGCAGCTCGAGGCTCTTCAGCTTGGCCGCGTAGGCCTTGTCCCGGTCGATGGTGCTGGTGTCGAGGTTGTCCTTGCGCTGGATCGCGGCCAGCGTGTTGACCACCTCGAGGTCGGCCGGGCGCAGGTAGGCGTACTCGGGGACCTCGGCGATGCGCAGGTAGAGGGGGTTGAAGAAGCGGCGGCTGGTCGGCAGGTACGGCGAGGGCTCCACCGGCGGGGCGGGCTCGGCGGCGTGCAGCGGGTTGACCAGCAGGTAGTCAGCCCCCTGCTCCCCCGAGATCGCGGCGAGGCTCGCGAGGTCCGAGACGTCGCCCACGCCCCACGACCGCCCGGAGGTCACCGAGTAGATCTGCGCCATGTAGCCCCAGCGGTGCCGGCCGTGCAGCCGGTCGGTGCTGGACAGGTGCCGCGGGGTCACCGCCAGCGGTGTCCTGACCGCGCGCCCGCCGTCGACCTCGGGGCACTCGGCGCGGACCTCGTACCAGCCCACGGCGAGGCCCTCGGGCACCTCGAAGGTGGCCTGGCCGACGAGGACGCCGTCCACGTCGCGCGGGGAGCGCCAGTTGTCGACCTGGGGGGCCGTGGTCCGGGCGCCGTCCTCCGCCACGAGGGTCACACGCACCGTGGCCCCGTGCGGGACGTGCGCCGCGAAGCGGGTGCGCTCCCCCGCGACGGCGACGACGACCGGCGGCAGGACCCGCCGCCAGGGCGCCAGCTCCCGCTGGGCGAGGCACGCCTCGATCGCGGCCTCGTCGGCGGCGTCCGCGCCCAGCGCGTCGAGCACGGCGCGCAGCGTCGGCTCCGGGACCTCCCGCTCCTGTCCGTCGAACCCGGAGTAGGTCGTGGAGACCCGGTAGGCCTCGGCGAGCCGGCGCAGCGCGCCGTCGGTGGTGGTGGTGTCGGCCATGGCCCCCACTCTATCCATCACCGCCGCCGGAGCCGCAGGCTGCTGACGGTCCGCGCGGCTACGCCAGGGTGCGGGCGACGTCGATGACGAAGCGGTACCGCACGTCCGAGGCGACCACCCGGTCGTAGGCGGCGTCGACGTCGTCGGCGCCGATCAGCTCGATCTCGGACTCCACGCCGTGCTCCGCGCAGAAGTCGAGCATCTCCTGGGTCTGCGGTATCCCCCCGACCATCGACCCCGTGAGCACTCGCTGGCGTGCGGCGAGAGCCATGGGACGCACGCTGTACGGCTCGGTGGGCAGGCCCACGGAGCACAGCACGCCGTCGACCCGCAGCAGGGAGAGGTACTTCTCGACGGGCAGGTCCGCGGAGACGGTGTTGAGGATCAGGTCGAAGCGGCCCTTGTTGCGCTCGAAGGTCTCGGGGTCCTTCGTGGCCCAGTAGTCCGTCGCGCCGAACGCCAGGCCGTCCTCCTGCTTGGAGAGGCTCTGGCTCAGGACGGTGACCTCGGCGCCCATGGCCGCGGCGATCTTCACCGCGACGTGACCGAGCCCGCCCATGCCCAGGACGGCGACCCGCCGGCCGGGCCCGGCGCCCCAGCGCCTGAACGGGGCGTAGGTGGTGATCCCTGCGCACAGCAGCGGGGCGGCCCGGGCGGGATCCAGGGCCTCGGGGACGCGCAGCACGAAGCGCTCGTCGACCACGATCGCGCCGCTGTAGCCGCCCTTCGTGACGGCGCCGTCGGCCTGGGGCGTGTTGTAGGTGGCCGTCACGCCCTCCGTGCAGAACTGCTCCTGCCCGTCGGTGCAGTGCTCGCACCGGCCGCAGGAGTCGACGAAGCAGCCGACGCCCACCGTGTCGCCCGGCGCGAAGCCGGTCACGTCCTCCCCGACGGCGCTGACCCGGCCGACGATCTCGTGCCCCGGGGTGCTGGGGAAGTGCGTGCCGCCCCACTCGTCGCGCGCGACGTGGATGTCGGAGTGGCAGATGCCGGCGAAGTGGATCTCGATCTCGACGTCGCTCGGGCCCGCCGGGCGGCGCTCGATCGTGGTGCGGCGGAAGCCGGAGTCGGCGGAGGCGGCCTCGAGGGCGGGGACGGTGGTCATGTGGTGCTCCTGTCGTGGTGCGGAGGTCTCGGGGTGGGGGTCGTGCGCGGGGAGGTCGTGCGCACGGAGGTCCTGCGGTCGGGACGGGCGGCGCGGGGCCGCCCCGCTCACCATGCGCGGGCGACGAGCTCGTAGGACCGGGCGCGCACCTCGGGGTCGTGGGCGTAGCTGTTGAGCATCAGCTCGTCGGCCCGGGTGAGCTCCACGATCTGCTCGAGGTCGGCGACCACCCGCTCGGGCGTGCCGACCGCCGAGACGGCGAGGTGCTCCTGCACCATGCCTGCCTCCGCCGCGGTGAGCTCGACGCGCTCGACGGGGGGCTGGAGCGGACGGCGGTCGTTGCGGGCGATCCCGCGCACCAGCAGCTGGTGGGTGGTGAACTGGTGCCGCGCCTCCTCGTCGGTGTCGGCGGCGAGGACGTTCGCCGCGACCATCACGTGCGGGCGCTCGATGGTGGCGGTCGGGGCGTGCGCGTCGAAGCGCTGACGGTACAGGGCGGTGGCGTCCATGATCATGGCCGGGGCGAAGTGGGAGGCGAACGCGTAGGGCAGGCCGAGCCGGGCGGCGACCTCCGCACCGCCCGTCGAGGAGCCCAGGATCCACAGGGGAACGTCCGTCCCCCGGGCCACGGACGCCCGGACGACCTCCTGCTCCTGGCCGCCGAACAGGCGCACCAGACGGCGCACGTCGGCCTCGAAGCTGTCGTGGCCGGCGTGGCCCCGCCGCAGCTCGAGGGCGGTGCGCATGTCGGTGCCCGGAGCCCGGCCCAGGCCGAGCTCCACACGGCCGGGATAGAGGTTGGCGAGCGTGCCGAAGGCCTCGGCCACGGTCAGCGGCACGTGGTTGGGCAGCATGATCCCGCCGGAGCCCACGCGGAGGCGCTCTGTGGCGGCGAGCGCCTGACCGATGAGCACCGCCGTGGCGGAGGACGCGAACGCCTCCGTGTTGTGGTGCTCGGCGTACCACAGGCGCCGGTAGCCGGACGCGTCGAGCCTGCGGGCGAGGTCCACCGCCTCGCGGAGGGCGTCCGCGGTGGAGCGGCCCTCCGACAGGGGCACGAGGTCGAGGGCGGAGAGCGGGACGCGGGACGTGGGCAAGGGCGGGCTTCTTCCGTCGGGGATGGCGCGAAGGGGTTCGGTGGCGGCAACACCCCGGGACGGACTCCTTATTCCGGGCCTCCCCCGGACGTTGCCCTGCTCACACCCCCGCCGCGAGCCCGTCCCGGTGGGGCACCATGGAGGCATGACGCTTTCCCCTGCTCCCACGCCGTCGCTGCCCACGTCCGCCTCCGAGCTGCCGGCACCCGCTCCCGGATGGGCCCCGGCGTGCGTGGTGTTCGACTGCGACGGCATCCTCATGGACACGGAGGCGAACTGGGCCCGGGTCCAGCGCATCGTCTCCGAGAGCTACGGGCTCGAGTACACCGAGGCCCTGCAGCGCCGGATGATGGGCTGGTCCGCGGCGGACGTCGCCACGGCGATCGCCGATGCCGCGCAGGCCGACCGCGCCGCGGTCCACGCCGACGTGCTGCGCACCGAGGAGGAGACGCTGACCGGTCACATCGTCCCTCTGCCGGGCGCGCTCGAGACGGTGCGCGCGTTCGCCGAGCGGGTGCCCGTGGCCGTGGCCAGCAACTCCACGAGCACGATCCTCGGCGTGAAGCTGGAGCAGGCCGGCTTCGCCCCCCACCTCAGCACGTGGGTCTCCTCGGAGGACGTGCCCCGCGGCAAGCCGGCCCCGGACATCTACGCCGAGGCCGTGCGGCGCCTGGGCTTCGCCCCGGGCGAGGCGCTGGCCGTGGAGGACTCCGTGGTGGGCGCGAGCTCGGCCGTGGCGGCGGGACTGGTGGTCGTGGCCGTGCCGTCCGTCCCGGACGGGGACCCGGTGCCCGCCCACCACCGGGCGACGGCGCTGACGGACCCCGCCTTCCGGGAGCTCATGGCCCGCTGGCTGGGCTGAGGGCGGCGACCGGGGCGCTCAGCGGTTCCAGAGACCGTAGGTCTGCGCCAGGTCGGAGACCTTGCGGGCCCGGGCCAGGCGCGGAAGGTAGCTGCCGTCG
Source organism: Kocuria rhizosphaericola (assembly GCF_044462205.1). Taxonomy (NCBI): domain Bacteria; kingdom Bacillati; phylum Actinomycetota; class Actinomycetes; order Micrococcales; family Micrococcaceae; genus Kocuria; species Kocuria rhizosphaericola. Next base: position 18,309 of record NZ_JBISWK010000095.1, read on the forward strand.
CCCACGACGTGCCCGGAGTCGTGCTGCGTGATGAGCTCGCGCGCCCAGGTGATCTCCTGCTCGCTCGGGGCGAGGTTGCGGTTGATCCCGTCCGTCTGCTGCGGGTCCAGGCACAGCTTGCCCGTCATGCCCATGGACTGCGTCACGGCGCACGCCTCGGCGAGCCCCTCCTCCGAGGCGCCCAGGGTCGGCCCGTCGATGGGACCGGGCAGCTCCCCCACCCGGGAGGCCACGACGAGGCTCGAGCGCGCGAACGCCAGCGCCATGGGGTCGGCGCTGACCCCGGTGTCCCGGCGGAAGTCACCGACCCCGAAGGCGAGCCGGAACACCCCGGGGGCGCGCGCGATGTCGTTGGCGTTCATGATCCCCACGGCCGACTCGATCAGCGCCACGACCGGGGTGCCGGCCGGGGCCATCATGGCCGTCTTGGTGATGTGGTCGGGGTGCTCGGTCTTGGCCAGCATGATCCCGCGCAGGTGGCCGACCCTGCTGAGAGCGGCGAGGTCCTGCTCCCAGTACGGGGTCGTGATGTCGTTGATCCGCACCCAGGCGCTCGCACCGGCCTCGAAGGCCTCCACGACGTTCCGGCGCGCCTGGTCCTTGCCCTCGGCAGGAATGGCGTCCTCGATGTCGAACACGACGGAGTCCGCCTCGGAGGCCAGCGCCGCGGGGAAGACGGAGGGGTCGGCGGCCGAGGTGAGCAGCCACGAGCGGGACAGGCGGGCGGGCAGCGCGGCGGCGCGCTGGTTGCGGTAGGGGGCCACGGGAAGGTCCTTTCCGAGAAGGGAGCGGCGGGGACGGGAGGCCCCTGGGGCGCCCGTCCCCGCAGACGGGCCCGGGCCGTAGGAGCTGTCCAGTCTAGGCGGCGCACCGACCCCGCGGAACGCTCAGACGGCCAGGGGCGTGTGACGTCGGTCAACCCGCTCCTCCGGCCGGACGGGACCCGGCGCGGTCCCCGCCCCGAAGGGCGAACCGCCGAGGGCCTCCCTGCCGTGCGCGGACACCCAGTTGCCCAGGTCCGGGCCCACGGGCACGATCCGGGACGGGTTGATGTCCTCGTGGACCACGAAGTAGTGCTGCTTGATCTGCTCGAAGTCCACGGTGTCGCCGAAACCGGGGGTCTGGAAGAGGTCCCGGGCGTAGCCCCACAGGTGGGGCATCTCGGTGAGCTTGTTGCGCGAGCACTTGAAGTGCGAGTGGTAGACCGGGTCGAAGCGCACCAGGGTGGTGAACAGCCGCACGTCCGCCTCGGTGATGTGCTCACCCATGAGGTAGCGGCGGGTGGCGAGGCGGTCCTCGAGCCAGTCCATGGCGGCCCACAGCCGCTCGTAGGCCTTCTCGTAAGCCTGCTGGGAGCCGGCGAAGCCGCACCGGTAGACCCCGTTGTTGACCTCGGTGTAGACGCGCTGCATGACCTCGCGCATCTCGTCCTCGAGCTCGGCGGGCCAGAGATCGGGCGCTCCCTCGCGGTGGAAGGCGCCCCACTCCTTGGCGAGGTCCTCCGTGATCCGGGGGAAGTCGTTGGTCACGACCTTGCCGCTCGCGATCTCCACGACCGCCGGCACGGTGATCCCCCGCGGGTAGTCGGGGTAGCGGGCGAAGTACGCCTGCTGGAGCCGCTCGATGCCCAGCTCCGGGTCCCTGCCGTCCGGATCGAGGTCGAACGTCCAGGAGCGCACGTCGTGGACGGGCCCGGGCAGCCCCACCGACAGGACGTCCTCGAGCCCCAGGAGCCGTCGCACGATGAGGGTGCGGTTGGCCCAGGGACAGGCCCGTGCGGCGACGAGGCGGTAGCGGCCCGCCTCGACGGGCCAGGCCTGGGCCCCCTCGGGCACGTCGGCGCGCGCCGGGTCGTGGACGATCCGGTCCTCGATGTAGGCGGTGTCCCGGGTGAACTCCTCGCCGGGACGCACGTAGGCGCCGGCGGTGCTGTGCTCGGACCGCTGGGGGCTGCGCTGTGACATGGTGGCTCCTCGAGGTGCTGCTGGACGGTGCGCCCCCGGCCGGGACTGCGGTCGGGGGCGGGACGGCCGCACCTCCCGCCCTCATTTTTGATGATATGTCAATCACAGTAGGGGCGCCAGGGGGGGTCGCGTCGGGGGTGAGGTCTACAGTAGAGGCGTCCAGCACCCTCCCACCACGGAACAGCCCGCTCATGAGCACCCATGGCAACGAGCCCGAGTACGGGCAGCGCCTTCCCCCGCAGCACGCCCCGCCCGGGGGCCCGCCCGGGGCGGGGCGCGGGTCCACGGCCTCCCCGCGGGCCGCCCGGCGGATGGCGCGCGGACTCTCCTTCACCTTCGTGATGCTGGGTCTGCTGATCGGCGGCGGGCTCACCGCCCTGGGCAGCGCGTGGGGCTGGGCGGCCGGAGCGCTGCTCGTCCTGCCCGGCCTCGTGGGGTTCGCCGTGGTCCAGGGCCAGTTGCACCCGGCCCTCCGGGACGCCTCGGTGCCCCCGCTGCGGAGCCGCTCGAGGCTGTGGCTCGTCCCTTCCGCCCTGCTGCTTCTGGGGGCCCTCCTCCTCGCGGGGGTCCTCGGGGTCCAGTCCGCACTGGCGGGCACCGCGCGCGCGCACCTGGTCGACGAGTACGTCAGCGTCCTGGTCGTCTCGGGCATGACGCTGGTGGTCGCCGCTGGCCTGGGCTTCGCCCTCGTGGCCATGGCCTCGTTCACCCCGGTCGACGACGACGACTCCCCGCTGCGCCCCACCGGCTACGCCGAGGGCCTCCGGCGGCCCGCGCGCGAACCCCGGGACCACTACGACTCGGACTGGATCCACCGCCGCCGGCCGCGGTACGGCCGCGGTGCCGGCGACCACCCCGACCCGCGGGGCACCGCGTCCGAGGACGAGCCGGAGCGTTGACGTTTGTTGACGCGTCAATATATACTGGGATCTTTCCCGCCCCACGAGAGGACTGCCGCATGAACCACCCGGAGACCGGCGAGGTCAACTGGCTGTCGGACGAGGAGCAGCGCGTCTGGCGCAGCTTCCTGGCCCTGAGCCGCGGCATGCAGACCGCGGTGGACCGCCAGCTGTCCCGGGACAGCGCACTGTCCGGTTCCGAGTACGAGGTCCTCGTCCTGCTGTCGGAGAGCGGCACCGGGGTGATCCGCTCCCGCGACCTCCTCCACGAGCTCGGCTGGGAGCGCAGCCGCCTGTCCCACCTGCTCTCCCGCATGGCCCGGCGCGGACTCCTCGAGCGGCTGCCGTGCGACAGCGACGCGCGCGGTCTCGACGTGCGGATCACCCCGGAGGGACGACGGACCATCGAGGCCTCCGCTCCCGGCCATCTCGAGCTGGTGCGGGCGGCGCTCATCGACCACCTGACCCGGGAGGAGATGGACGCACTGCTCTCCGTCTCCGGCAAGGTGGTCCCCCGGCTCGAGGAACTGGGGCTGTGCTGACGCCGGGCTCCTGACCAGCCCCGGTCCGGGACGGACCCCGGACAGGGGACAGGCCCTGCCGCATGGGGGGATCGGCAGGGCCTGTCGGGCATCCCGATCGGGGGAATGGGACGCCAGTCGTCGGCAGGAACCATCCGGAGGCAGATGGGGGGATCACCTCCGGGCCATCGCCGACGACAGATTTACCTTAGACCCAGTGATCTGCATGAGCAAGACGACTGTGCGTTTTTTGTCCGCGACGTCCCCCACGGTGGAAATCGCTCCGCCGGGGAGGTCGTACGGGCGCTCCCCGCCATGCCCCGGGCGCCGGTTGCCGGTTGCTCCTCCGTGAACGCGAACGCCCCCGCCGGCCTCGGCCGACGGGGGCGTTCGCGATGCCCCGCGAGCGTCGCGCCCGCGGGGTGGCGTCCTACTTGGTCTGGCCCTCCTTGGCGAGGACGTAGTCGTAGACGACCTCTTCACCCGCCCCGCCGTCGGTGCGCGGGGCCGGGTCCAGCATCAGCTCGGCCTTGACCGCCGAGGCGATGTCGTCCTCGTTGTGCGGGTCCCCCGGGAAGTACAGCTGCTGGGTGACCAGCTGGTACCCGGGTGCGGAGACCTTGATGTGGATGTGCGCCGGGCGCCAGGCGTGCCAGCCGGCCGCGGCGATCAGCTGCCCGCAGGCCCCGTCGGTGGGGATCTGGTACGGGGCCGGGCGCTTGGTGTTGATCTCGAAGTAGCCGTTCTCGTCGGCCTTCACGGTGGCCCGGAACAGCCACTCGGGCAGCTCAGGGGCGTACTGGGAGTAGAAGCCGTCGGCGTCGGCGTGCCAGATCTCCACCTGGGCGTCCTGGATCGGGTTGCCGTCGGTGTCGGTGAACCGGCCCTTGAACAGCAGCGGGGTGCCGGGCTCGTCCTCGCGCATCTGAAGGGTCGCCGGGGTGGGCAGCTCCGGGGCGCCGGGCACGTAGTAGGGGCCCTCGATGGTGCCCACGGCTCCGGGGCGCTCCTTGGAGTTGACGTCCTCGATGGTGTGCTCCAGCCACACGTCCAGGAACAGCGGCCACTCCCCGTCGGTGCCGACCTTGATCAGCCAGGCCTTCAGGGCGTGGTACTCCTCGTAGGTGACCTCGTGCTCGATCGCGATGTCGTTGATCGCCTTGATCGCCGCACCGGCCAGCAGGGACACCCGCTCCTGGGGCACCTCCAGCTTCGCCAGCTTGCCCGAGGCGGTGAACCGCTCGGTCGCCTTGGACCCGGCCTCGACCGCGGTGCCCTCGTTTGCCTTGCGCGTTGCCGCGTCGGT
>NZ_JBISWK010000096.1:0-798 GCF_044462205.1 Kocuria rhizosphaericola
GCCCGACGACGTGGCCAGGGCCAACCTGGAGGCCTTCATCCGCGGCGAGCGCGAACGCTGAGCCCCTCGCCCGCAGACCCCCGCACCGTCCGCGGGACACCACAGCAGCCCTCCGGCCGCGCACCATCATCCCTGAAGTCTTTCACCTGCGCAGGAGCGACCTCCGTGAAGAACACCGTGCACCCCACCGCTTCGACGTCCCTCCGGACGCTCGAGGGCAGGAGCTTCCAGCTGTCCCCACGAACGGCACAGCTCGACGACGAGTGCGCCGCCACCGGCGGGACGGGAGGGCTGTGCGTGCACTGCACCGGGCCGGAGAGCGACTAGACGGGGGACGCTGACGTGCTGCCGAGCCCGAGGGCCGGCCCACCGCGGAAGCGCTGTTCCCTCACCGACCCGAAGGAGACGACATGGCCGTGCACGACGACAACGCCCTCGACCTGGACCAGTGGAGCCGGCGGCTCACCCAGGCGCTTCAGATCCTCGACCTGAAGGTGGACACCCAGGAGATCCTGCAGCTCGCCCAGCGGGCATCCGGAGCCCTCTCCCCCGGAGCCGGGGCGCTGACCACCTTCTACGTCGGATATGCCGCGGCGCTGGACGCGACAGGGAACCGGGCCGGCAAGACCCCGGACCAGGCGGTGCGCGACGCCGCGGCCACGGCCCTGCGCCTCACCGACGACGGCGACCACGGCGGTCAGGACGGCGTCGGCTGGGCTGCCACGGGCCAGTAGGGGCCGGCGGCGGACGGCGCGCAGCGTGGTCGCCCTGAGCCGGACCCGAGCACGAGCGCGGCCG
>NZ_JBISWK010000097.1:0-3954 GCF_044462205.1 Kocuria rhizosphaericola
GACGGTGGCGGGCCGGTCCGCCACCGCGCCCTCCGCGCTGCCGACCGGACCCTCCGATGCCGGCTCCAGCCGGACGATCACGCCCTTGGAGACGGGAGTGTTGCTGCCCTTCACCGTGTCGTCCAGGGGCACCAGGACGTTGGCCTCAGGATAGTAGGCGGCCGCGCACCCGCGGGCGGTCGGGTAGGAGACGACGCGCCACCTGCGGAGCACGCGGTCCCTGCCGTCCACGTGCTCGCCGCGGACGTCCACGAACTGCCCGTCCTGGAGGCCGAGCTCCTCGAGGTCCTCCGGGTTCACGAAGACCACGTGCCGGCCCTTCTTGATACCGCGGTAGCGGTCGTTGTGGCCGTAGATCGTGGTGTTGAACTGGTCGTGCGAGCGCATGGTCTGCAGGATCAGGCGGCCCGGCGGGCACTCGAGGAGATCCAGGGCGTTGACGGTCAGCTGCGCCTTGCCCGTGGGCGTGTTGAAGGTGCGTGAGTCCCGGGGGCCGTTGGCCATCACGAAGCCGCCCTCCTGACGGATCCGCTCGTTGTAGTCCTCGCAGCCGACGACGACGTGGCCGATGTGCTCGCGGATCCCGTCGTAGTCGGCCTCGAAGCCCTCCCAGTCGGCGTCCACCTCGTTCCCCAGCGTCGCGCGGGCCAGCCGGGCCACGATGGCGACCTCGGACAGGAGGTGCTCCCCGACGGGCTCGACCTTGCCCCAGGAGGGGTGCACAGCGCTCATGGTGTCCTCCACCGAGACGAACTGCACCCCGGCGGCCTGCCGGTCGATCTCGGTCCGCCCCAGGGTCGGGAGGATGAGCGCTTCGGCGCCCGTCACCGTGTGGGACCGGTTGAGCTTCGTGGAGATCTGCACGTTCATCTCCAGCTGGTCCATCGCGGCCTCGGTCGCGGTGGTGTCGGACATGGCCGCGACGAAGTTCCCGCCGAGGGCCATGAAGAACTTGATCTCGCCGTCGCGCATCCGGCGGACGGCGTCGACGGCGTCGACCCCGTGGTCACGGGGCGGGTCGAAGGAGAACTCCTTGCCCAGGGCGTCCAGGAACGCCGGGGGCATCTGCTCCCAGATGCCCATGGTGCGGTCGCCCTGCACGTTGGAGTGCCCGCGGATGGGCGAGGCGCCTGCACCCGGTCTGCCGATGTTGCCGCGCAGCAGCAGGAGGTTGATGATCTCCTTGATGGTGGCCACGCCGTTCTTCTGCTGGGTGACGCCCATGGCCCAGGTGATGATCACCTTCTCGGCCGCCAGGTACCGGCCCGCGAGCTCGTCGATCGCCGCCGAGGTCAGACCGGTGGCGTCCAGGACCGTCTGCTCGTCCAGCTCGGCCAGGTGCGCTCTGAGCTCCTCGAGCCCCTCGCAGTGCTGGTCGAGGAACTCGTGGTCCAGCACCGTCCCGGGGGCTGCCTCCTCGGCCTCGAGCACCCGCTTGGACACCGCCTGGAGCAGCGCCATGTCCCCACCGGCACGGATCTGCAGGAACTGGTCCGCGAGCTCCGTGCCCTTGCCGACGACGCCCTTGGGCGTCTGCGGGTTCTTGAACCGGCGCAGGCCCGCCTCCGGCAGCGGGTTGACGGCGACGATCCGGCCGCCGTTCTCCTTCTGCTTCTCGAGAGCGGTGAGCATGCGCGGGTGGTTGGTTCCCGGGTTCTGGCCGATGAGGATCATCAGGTCGGAGTTCACGTAGTCGTCATAGGTGACGGTGGACTTGCCGACACCGATGGTCTGGCCCATGCCCCACCCGGTGGACTCGTGGCACATGTTGGAGCAGTCGGGGAGGTTGTTGGTGCCGAGCCCGCGCACGAACAGCTGGTAGAGGAACGCCGCCTCGTTGGAGGCGCGGCCGCTGGTGTAGAACGCAGCCGCGTCCGGATCGTCCAGGCCCTGGAGCTTCTCCGCCACGATGGCGGTCGCCTCGTCCCAGCTGATGGGCCGGTAGTGGTCCTCCCCCCTGGCCTTGTGCACGGGCTCCGTGAGCCGGCCCTGCATGCCCAGCCAGTACTCGGAGCGCCCGCGCAGATCGCTGACCGAGTGCTCCGCCCAGAACTCCGGGGCGACCGTCACGGGGGTGGCCTCCCACGTGACGGCCTTCGCGCCGTTCTCGCAGTACTCGAAGGAGCTGCGGTGACCGGGGTCCGGCCACGCGCAGCTCATGCAGTCGAAGCCGCCCTTCTGGTTCATGCTCAGCAGCGTCCGGCCCGCCCGGACCGGGCCCATGTGGTCCAGCGCCGGCTCCATGGAGTAGTAGACGGCCGGCAGCCCGCCGGCCCAGTCCTTGGGCTTGCTCACCTGGAGGTCGTTCTCGTCGACCTCGCGCACTCGGGGCTTCTGTCGGGTCATGGGGCGCTCTCCTCCTCTGTCGCTGGTCACGTCCGCCCACGTGCTCGCGGACGGTGTCATGGGAATTCCTGCACGGCGACGATCGGCGTGGAGTCGCAACCCGCGAGGTGCCGGCGCTGCGCCCGGGAGCCCTTCGTCCGCCGGGCGGGGGAAGGAGCCGCGGAAGCACGTGATGATTCCCTGCTGTGCAACACGAGTCGCAATACGCAACATTCTTGGAGCCCCTGAACGGGGTGTCAAGGATGTGGCGCCGATCTCGCGCCCCATGACGACGGCCGCGGGAAAAGTCGGAGGGAATGCTTGACAAGCAGGAGTGACGCACTTCACGCTGTCTTCATATCGCGAAGCGGGTTGCAGATTACGCACCCTAGGCGCGGGTGGTCCGTCTCCTCCCCCGCCGCGCTCCCGTCCTTGCTCCCAGTCGCTCGAAAGGCGTATTTCATGGAGTCCCTCGTCATTGTCGGGGCGTCCCTGGCCGGTCTCTCGGCCGCCCGGGCCGCCCGGAACCTCGGCTTCGGTGGGCGCGTGGTGATCATCGGTGATGATCCGCACCGCCCCTACGACCGCCCGCCGCTGTCCAAGGACTTCCTGGCCGGGCGGATCGAGATCGAGGACCTGGCCCTGGAGACCGACACCGACGCCCTGGAGGCGGAGTGGATCCTCGGGACCCGGGCGGTGTCCTTCGACCCGGCCACCCGCACGGTCCACCTCCAGGACGGGCGCACGGTCCACGCCGAGGCCCTGGTCATCGCCACCGGCGCCTCGCCCCGGTCGCTGCCCCAGATCGCGGCGGCGGACAACGTGGTGACCCTGCGCACCATCGCCGACGCGCAGAAGCTGCGCACGCTGGTGCGCGCGGGGGGCCGGATGGTGGTCGTGGGCGCCGGGTTCATCGGCGCCGAGGTCGCCTCCACCGCCCACACCCTGGGCATGGAGGTCACCGTGCTGGAGAAGTCCCCCACCCCGCTGTGCGGGCCGCTGGGCGCGCAGCTGGGCGCTGTCGTGGCCGGACTGCACGAACGCGCCGGGGTCGAGCTGATCTGCGGGGCCGACATCGAGGAGTTCGAGCTCGCCGGGGACACGGTCTCCGCGGTGCGCCTGGCCGGCGGGCGCGTGCTGCCCGCCGACGTGGTGGTCGTGGGCATCGGGGCCGTGCCCAACACCGCCTGGCTGGAGAGCTCCGGGATCGAGCTCGGCAACGGCGTGGTCTGCGACGCGACCGGGGCCACCAGCATCCCCGGGGTCGTGGCCGTCGGCGACTGCGCCGCGTGGTGGGAGCCGGTCACCGGCCGCCACCAGCGCGTGGAGCACTGGACCGGCGCCGCCCAGCGCCCGGCCGTGGCCGTGGGCGCGCTGCTGGGCGCGGAGGCCGGGACCCTGCCGGCGGTGAAACCCCCGTACTTCTGGTCCGACCAGTACGGCACCCGCCTGCAGTTCGCCGGCGACGCCTCCCGCAGCGACCGGGTCGCCTACGAGCACGGCGGCCCGGGCGAGGACTCCCTGCTGGCCGTCTACTACGCCGGGGACCACCCGGTCGCGGTCCTGGCCTGGAACCAGACCAAACTCTTCTGCCGCTGGCGCAAGACCATCGAGAAACTCGCCACCACC
>NZ_JBISWK010000098.1:0-32415 GCF_044462205.1 Kocuria rhizosphaericola
TGTGTTGACCAGGAGCACTCGTGCCTGCCGTTCCATCGTGCATCATCGAGCCCATCGGGGACCAGTTCCAGGTGCTGATCCCGCCTGTGGCGGACGAGCATCCGTTGGGTTGCCACCGGCCACGCATCCCGGACCGGGTGGTGTTCGACAAGCTCGTGCAGGTCCTCGTCCTCGGGGCTGCCTACGAGAAGATCGCCGACACCACCTGCTCGGCCACTACCATCAGACGCCGACGCGACGAGTGGACCGCCGCGGAGATCTTCACCGCCCTTGAACAGTCCTGCCTTCACGCCTACGACAAGATGGTCGGGCTCGAGCTGGGGAATTTGGCGGTGGACGGGTGCATCACCAAGGCCCCGTGCGGTGGCGAGACCGCCGGAAGATCCCCGGTGGACCGCGGGAAACAGGGTACGAAACGCTCGGTGCTCACCGACGGTGCCGGGATCCCGCTCGGGACCGTCGTGGCCCCGGCCAACCGCCACGACTCCCCGTTGCTGCGCCCCACGTTGGAGACGCTGTCCCGGTTCGGCTTCGAGCTGCCCGAGCGGATCACGGTGCATCTGGACGCCGGCTACGACTCCAGGCCCACCCGGGAGCTGTTGGAGGAGCTCGGCTGCGAGGGCCGGATCGCGACCAAGGGCGTCCCGGCCCCGTTCCAGAACACCGCCCGCTGGGTGGTGGAACGGACCAATGCCTGGCACAACCGCGGCTTCAAGAAGCTGGCGATATGCACCGAGCGCCGCACCCGCGTCATCGAGGCGTTCATCGGACTGGCCAACGCCATCATCATCACCCGACGCCTCCTCCGCGAGGCCTGGACCACCCAACGCTGGGACACCCGCCCAACCCGACGACCATGACCTATCGGCGGAACCTCTAAGCTGCCTGGCCCAGGAGCAGGGATTCGCGGTCGAGGCCACCACCTTGGGGCGGATCCGCAACAACACCGACCACTCACGCCCCACCGACGAAACGGTGCGCGCCATCGGATGGCTGGCTGGCGTCCCGGAATCAGCGGCATTCACCGCCGCGCACCGTCGGGTGCCCGGGCCGCCTCTGGCCCAGGAGCTGCCCGAGGGGGTGGACAGTCTCCCACCCCGGACCCGTGAAGTCGTCATCGACTGGTTGCGAGTCTTGGTCGCCGCCCAGCAGCACAGCGACAGGTCAGAGGGCACCACGCCCCGGGACCACGCGGGAGACCGTCCCGTAGCCGATGGGCCTGCTCACCCCGGCTGTGGGCGCCCGGCTGATGCACCACCGCCGGATGCGTTCTGGGAGGACGTCGACTCCCAGGAGGCCGCACTGTCCACCGAGTTCCCGCTCACTGAGCACCGCGCGCTCTCACCTGCACCCTCGATGCGTCACCGGTAGGACACCGATTCGCACGCTCGGTGACAGTGACTCGTGCAACGCGATCCGGGCCAGGCGCCCGGAGGGGAGGTCTGACCCGGTTCGAAGACTGGTAAGGACCAGTAAGCAACCGTTGCTTTACATATGGCCGGCGACCGGCCATTTGGCTTACTGCTGGTCGGGTTGGTCGGCGATGTCCCGGGCTGTGTTTCCACTTCGTGGGATGCGTCGCGGGCTTGCTCGGCCTATCCTGCGGCGTTTTGGGCCTCACCGTGGGTCTGTAGGCCGGTGTTGCCAGTGGCGGCGCCGAGCAGTGATCCAGTCCACCGCCGCCAGTGGCAGGGTGTTGTGACGAGCCGGCATCTGCCCGACCGTGGCGGTCGGCGTCCCGGTGGCCCGAGCGATCACGGGCGGGCCCCAGTGCAGCAGAAACCGGAGAATCGGGGTGCGGTTTTCGGTGCAGGGACTCGTGCGGTGCGGGCGGGTGCGCGGCCGCGAGGACCAGTCGAGCAGCCCGGAATGGCTCTTACCCTGCCAGCGGCACCGTCACCGCCAAGCCGTGGTGGCCGAAATGCCGATGTCGGCTACCGCTTGCGGCACCGGGTGTTCGGCGGCGGTGCGGTGCCGTGCAGCAGCCGCCATGGCCAGGATGCACACCGAAGGTGCCATCGTCTCCGCAGTGGGCGTCGAGCTGATCGGTCAACACGGCGAGATCGAAGGGGACGTGGCATTGGGCGGACTCGACAAGAATCCGGGCAAGAGCTCCCGGGGATGGTTGTGTGCTTCTACGAGCGGGCATGTACGAAGGGTGCGCCCTTCCCGGATGGGCAGGGCGCACCCTTCGGCGGGGAACACCTCTCACAGTTTGCCGAGCGTGGTCTTCGGGTGCACGGCCGGCACGTCCCCTGGGAGATGATGTCGCAGGTGGATACGACCAGCCCCTCGTGGTCGGTCGCTCACTAAATTTCGTCATCTTTTGTCACAAATTTTATTGCCCACCTCTGGAAAGGGCTAGCCCTTTTTGGGTCAGGACCGTGGCGCCAAAACTCCAGTTGTGTGCAGAAATAATCACGGCTGCGGGATCTGACGAATGTGAATTCCGTGATGGAAGGTCCTGCGTGCTGTCGCTGATGACTGACGTTGCCTCGCAGGAAATCCGAGGATCAATGCCAGCAGCATCACGGCTTGGACGTTTCTGCGCTGATGTCAGCTTGTGCAATCGTGAATTTTCGGCTGTTCTGGCCACTGGACCCAGTTTTTACGTCAATTGTCATTGAGGGCAAGGGCGTCATAATCCCTGCAAGGATGTCACCTTGCTAAAGCAATGATTTCATCGTGTGCTGTCCGGAATGTTCGGTGTTGTGGCCGGGCACTCCCATGGCGGCAGGCCCCGATCCTCCTTCCGTCCCGCCATTGCCCCAGGACTAGCGAGGATACAGGCCTGCGGCTGGCCCGCGACCGACTGCCAGCACCGGCTTCGTCACCCCGATGCATCCACGTCCTCCGTCGCGGATCGGACCCGATAGACCTGTCGATATCGATCTGTGACCGTATTTATACGGAACAAGGGGTTGTATGTGGCAGGGGGCCAGTCCTACCTTGATATTGCCTCTCATGCAGGTGGAACCCATCGCAGAGGTCTTCTGAGTATTGTTCTCGCGCGCATGATGTATTACTCCTTTCTTGTGAAGGGAAATCATGCCTGCCCGTTCTTAGGGTGTATCATGCGGAATGCTCTCAAGCCCTTCGCTACTGTCCACGCTCGCGAGTTTCTGGCGAGTTTTTAGAGCTGCACCGGGCAGGGTCCCTCAAGTTTAGACCTATCTCTCTTTCTAGTCTGGCATATCAGGATGGGGGCGGTGACAGTGGCGGATCCATCAATTCCCAGTACCCCCCGCGAGGACGTCTCGAGCCCTACGCAAATCGCGGTGGTCGGCAGTGGTTATGTCGGCACGGTCGTGGCCTGCTGTTTCGCCTCGCTCGGACACCGCGTTATCGGCGTGGAGACCGACCAGAGGAAGCTCGAAGCGTTGCGGGCCGGTTGCCTGCCTTTTCACGAACGCGGCCTGACCGATCTTCTTAGGGCAGGCCTGCAGAACGGCAGTCTGCATTTTACAGACGACTACTTTGACGCGCTTCGTTCCGTCGAGGCGGTGTTTCTATGCGTCGGGACACCGAGCGCGCCTGATGGCTCGGTCGACACACGGGGTATCGAAGTCGCGGCGCAGACGGTCGGGCGGGCGCTTAGCACGCAAGCCGTCATCGTGACAAAAAGCACGATCCCCATCGGGGGAGCACGTCGCCTGATGGCCGTTCTCGAGGAGGCGCTCCGTGAACGCAGCGGAAACGTTTCGACCGTCCATCTCGTTCACAACCCAGAGTTCCTCCGGGAAGGAAGCGCAGTTCACGATTTCCTTCACCCCGACCGCGTGGTCCTCGGCAGTGATGAGGCCGAGGCGCTGCAGGTCGTGACCCGGCTGTACCGGCAGATCTTGGATCAGTCCTTCCCGGGTGCACAGCCCGACCGGCTACCGGGCTTCCTTGCCACGGATGTCGCGACGGCCGAGACCATAAAGTACGCCTGCAACGCATTTCTGGCGACGAAGATCAGCTTCATCAACGAGATGGCGCGCATCTGCGACCTGGTGGGTGCCGATGTCGAGGATGTCGCCGCCGGGATGGGCCTCGACAGGCGCATCGGGCCGCAGTTCCTCAGGGCCGGACTCGGCTGGGGAGGGTCCTGCTTCGGAAAGGATCTCTCGGCCATTATCTCCACGGCCCGGAGCCACGGGTACGACTCCGATCTCTTATCCGCCGCCGTGCTGGTCAACGAGCGTCAACGGACCGCTGCGGTTGATCGACTCGCCATGGCGCTGGGCTCGCTGAGTGGATCCCGGATCGGATTGCTGGGGCTTGCCTTCAAGCCCGGCACCGATGACGTGCGCGACGCACCGGCCCTCGACCTGGCGGCGCAGTTGCTCGGTTGCGGCGCCACCGTGACCGCGTTCGACCCGGTGGTGTCATCCGTCTCGCTCCCGGGGCTAACCCTCGTCGCCGACCCCCGCGATGTCGCAGACGGTGCGGACGCGATCCTGGTGGCCACTGAATGGCCGGACTTTCTTCTTTTGGATCTGGCTGACCTTCGCCGCCGAATGCGTGGTGACGTGCTCCTGGATGGCCGAGGACTGTTCGACCGCGCCCAGGTGGCTGCAGCGGGCTTCCGCCATCTGGCCCTCGGGCGCCCGCCGGTCGCCGGTCGCCGGTCGCCGGTCACCGTCGACCGACGGGACGATGTCGACGTAGCGGTCAGGCGCATCTGCGAGCTTCGACGCACGTCTGCCCTGAATAGTGCGCACGAAACGACCCAGCACCGTACGTCCAACGCGTCAGAGAAGGAGATCCCAGCATGGGAAGAATCCTGATCACCGGAGGAGCCGGCTTCGTCGGGGCCAACCTGGTGGACGCCCTGCTCACCGACGGCCTCTCGGTCACCGTCTTCGACTCCCTCGCACGTCCGGGTACGGAACGCAACCTCGAGTGGTTGGAGTCGAAGCACCCTCGCAGCCTGACGTTCATTCCGGGAGACGTCCGTGATGCCAAGGCCGTCAGCGCGGCCTGCGCCGACGCGGACGTCATCTATCACCTCGCCGGACAAGTGGCGGTCACCACCTCGGTGGACGATCCCCGCTCCGATTTTGAGGTCAATGCCCTCGGTACTTTCAACCTCCTCGAGGGCGCACGTGCCAGCGGCCGGCAGCCGGTCGTCGTCTTCACCTCCACCAACAAGGTGTACGGGGGGATGGAGGACGTCGAGATCCGCCGAGAGCCGAGCCGTTACGTCTACCGAACCCTCCCCGGCGGCATCCCCGAGAGCCGTCCCCTGGACTTCCACTCCCCCTACGGGTGCTCCAAGGGGGCCGCCGATCAGTACGTGCGCGACTACTCGCGCATCTACGACCTCCCGACCGTTGTCTTCCGAATGAGTTGCATATACGGCCCCCATCAGTTCGGAAACGAGGATCAGGGCTGGCTGGCCCACTTCATGATCGCCGCGTCCTTGGGAAAGCCGATCTCGATCTATGGCGACGGTTTGCAGGTGCGCGACGCCCTCTACGTCGGCGACCTGGTGCGAGCCTTCCGGCTAGCAGTCGAGCGCATCGGCACAACGGCCGGACAGGTCTACAACATCGGTGGTGGACCGGCCAACACGATCTCCGTCTGGTCGGAGTTCGGTCCAACCCTGACCGGCTGGCTCGGTGCGCAGCCAGACGTGACGTTCCAGCCGTGGCGGCCAGGGGATCAGCTGTGCTATATCAGCGACGTCACCAAGGCTGCCGCCGAGTTCGACTGGTCCCCCGAGGTGGACCTGACCACCGGCCTCAGGCTCCTGTGGGAATGGGTGACAGCCGAGAACGGGCCGCGTCGAGCGTCTGTCCACGGTCCTCGCCCTCTGATCAACGCAAGGCGGACGCCATGAGGGTGCTCATCACCGGAGGAGCCGGCTTCATCGGCTCGCACCTGGCCGAACGGCTCGTCGGGATGGGTCACGACGTCGTCGTGCTCGACTCGGAAGCAACCGGACGCCCCGAGAACGTCCCTGAGGGGGCCGACTACCGGGTGGGGGACGTCACACGTGTCGCCGACCTTGAGGGCGCCTTCGGCGCCGGTCTCGACGCCGTCGCACACATCGCCGGACAGGTCTCCCTCATCCGGTCCTTCACCGATCCGATCGCCGACCTGAGGACCAACTTGGAGGGAACGGTCAACGTGCTCGGTTGCTGCCTGCGGCACCGGGTACCGCGCCTGCTCTACGCCAGCTCCATGACCGTCTACGGCCACAACGGGACGCTGCCTACCCCCGAGGACACCCCCTGCACCCCGGTCTCCTACTACGGCATCACGAAGTACGCAGCCGAGCGATATGTCCACACCACTGCAGAGCGACCGGACCTCGACTTCGACTTCGGCGTGACGTCGTTCCGCATGTACAACGTCTACGGACCCCGGCAGGCGATCGACAATCCCTACCAGGGGGTCCTCGGCATCTTCCTGGGCAACGTACTTCGGGACGAGCCACTGACAATCTTCGGTGATGGCGAGCAGTCCCGGGACTTCGTCTACATCGACGACGTCGTCGACGCGTGGGTGTCAGCACTGACCGAGAGGGCCAGCCACGGGCAGGTGCTCAACCTCGGGAGCGGGCGGCAGACCGCCATCAAGGATCTCGCCGACCAGGTCCTGGCCGCCGCCGGCAGGGAGGACCAGATGGTCACCTACGCCCCCGGCCGTCCCGGGGAGCAACGCCACGTGCAGGCGGACATCACCCGGGCTGGAAGGGTTCTGGGGTGGCGGCCACGCACCCCGTTCGCCGAAGGCTTCGCCCGCACCGTGGAATGGGCGAGGTCCGTCATGGACGAGGGCTCTGCCCGCGCCGCACTGCCATGAGACTGCTCGTCGTCACTCGAGCCGGCTCTGTACCGGACCGTGTCTACGGCCTTACTTGGAGGTCCACGTTGAACCTGCTCCTTGTGTCGAAGCTCCATCCCTGGGCGCGACCGGCGAACCCGGTGTCCCGCTACGTGGACCTGGGCCGCGAACTCGGCCACGAGGTGGCCCTGTTCTCCGAGCCCCTCTCGGAGCTTCCTCAGATCCCCTGTTCCCTTGACGTAGAGCGCTTCGACTTCGCGCTGTTCATCTCCTACGAGGCGAACGACTTCCCGGACCTGCCCAGCCTGGCGCGGCTGCTGGACGGTATGCCCCGGGAGCGCAGGATCCTGCTCGACTGTTCAGGGCGGTACAACGAGACCATCCGCGTCGAGCACGACTTCAACCATCTGGAGCGCCTCGACGGTCACCAGGGGTGGGAATGGGTGGAAGGCTACGAAGCCGTCTCCGGACACATCCTCCAGCCCACCCTGCACCCACTGCGGCCGGACGTTACGCCGTTCCTTTTTCACGGCTTCCATCCGCCGGCGGTGGCCAGGCCCTACGCCACGGCGGCCGAGGCCGCTGAGGCGTGGCGCTCGAGCGATGGGACCAAGCCGTACGGGCTCGCCTACGTCGGGAACAACTGGCAACGCTGGTCGCAGCTCGCTCCACTGCTCGAAGCCCTCGCACCACTGCGCGATAACCTCGGCCCCTCGATCCTGTGCGGTTGGGACTGGGACGAGCGACCCAGCTGGGCCGTCGAGCACGGCCTGGCCGGCGTGGATGTCGACGTCGACCTCCTCACCCGGCTGGGCGTGGAGACGACATGGGCCGTCCCGTTCCAGGAGTTCGTCGAGTTCACGAGCCGGGCCCGGTTCAGCCCGGTCGTCCAGCGCCCGCTCTACAACCACCTCGGCCTGGTCACCAACCGCGCGTTCGAGACGTTCTGCGCGGACACGATACCCATGCTCATGCTGCCCGACGCCATGGTCGTCGAGCTCTACGGTGAGGCCGCCCGTCAGCTCGCCCCTGGCGACGACGTCGCTGGCTTCGTGCGGAGCGCCCTCGCCCAGCCCGAGCCGTACTGGGAGGCGGTGCTCGCGACCCGGGAACACCTGGCCCGGGAACACTCCTTCGAACGCCGCTTCGCCGAACTCCTCGCCGTGCTGGAGGAAGCCGAGCGATCCGACGGGGCGAGGACCAGCAGCCGATGAACGTCCTGTTCATGATGGAGCGGCGACCGAACGCGGGAAGTATCCAAGCGGTCGCGAGCTACGTCCGGGCCGCGGGCCAGATGGGTCACTCCTTCGCCCTCTTCGGCCGGCCGGATCCGGCCTACCCGGACGTGGCCTGCTCCACGGACCTGCGGTCCTTCGACCACGTCGTAGTGGTGGTCGAGTCGGGCCTGCACTGGCTGGACGGCCTGCGGGCCCCCCGTGTCCTGGCCGATGTGCCCCGGCGGCGGCGCGTCGTCGTGGACGCCGACGGGATGTACGGGCCGCGGGTGTGCGTCGACGGCTACGACCGCAACCACCAGAACGAGGACGAGCGGGCCAAGTGGATGGCCAGCCTCGACGCGCTGGCTGATCGCGTCCTCCAACCGCGGATCACCGGTCCGACCGACGGGGCCGAGGCCTTTCCGTTCTACGGCTACGACCCCTATCGGGTCCACCGACGCACCCGGTCGGCGCAGTTCGACGTCCTCCACGTCGGTCACAACTGGTGGCGCTGGCGGGACGTCAGCACCGTGCTGTTGCCCGCATTCGAGTCGATCCGCGACCAGGTCGGCGACATCGGGTTCGTCGGCTCCTGGTGGGACGCGTTACCGACGTGGTTCCGCAGTGCCGGTCTGCAGGCCGCCTTCGCCACCGACCCCGAGCGGCTCGCCGACCTCCGGATCCAGGTCCTTCCGGCCGTTCCCTACACCGACGTCGTCGCAACCATGAGCGCCGCACGTGTCAACGTCATGACTCAGCGCCCCCTCTTCCGACGTCTGCGCCTGCTGACGTCGAAGTACTTCGAGATCTTCACGGCCGACACGATCCCGCTGGTTCTCCTCGATCGCGACCACGCGGCGCAGGTCTACGGCCCTGCTGGAGCGGACCTCGCCCTAGGTGACGCCGTCGCCGACAAGCTCCTCGACGCGCTCGGTCAGCCCGAGAAGTACGGCGAGCTCGTCGGCCAGGTCCGCGAGCACCTCGAGGAGCATCACACCTACCGACACCGCGTGCAGCAGCTCACCGCACTACTCGGTGGCTGGGAGGGGGCCCCGTGAGGATCGTCTTCGTCTACTGGCCGTTCGAGGATCAGGGCAGCGGCCTGGTCGTTCGGGGCTACAGCGCGGCGGCCCACGCCGCTGGTCACCAGATCGAGGTGTACGGCATCCCCTACGAACGGATCCCGCTGGACTACACGCTGGAGCTCTCCTCGGCCGACGCCGTCGTCTTCCTGTTCGAGTGGACCACGCAGCTCTACTACGGCGACCGGCTCGACCTGGTCCGGCTGGTGGGCTCGGTTCCTCGACGACGGCGGGTGGTCATCGATGGCGACGGCAACTACAACGACGCGCTCCATGTCGACGACGACTGGAACCATCTCGGTCCTGAGCAGGCGCAGTCATGGACCGAGATGTGCGACGCGCTCACGGACAAGATCTGCCAGCCGACGTTGCACCCTCTGCGGGACAACGTCATCCCCTTCCTGTTCTACGGGTACGACCCCAGCTGGGAGCTGCCCTTCGATCCCGCGGAGGACAAGGAGTTCGGCCTTCTGTACGTGGGTCATTCCAAGTTCCGCTGGCACGCCATGAGTCGTCTCCTGTCGGCCGTCGAACCGGTGCGAAACCGACTCGGGCGCATCGCGATCGTCGGGCACGGTTGGGACTCCGCCCCGCCATGGGCGGAGGAGCTCGACTGCACCGACCGGTACCGCAGTGACCCAGCACGGCTCGCTGCCCTCGGCGTTGAGGTTCTGCCGCCCGTCCCCTTCCCTGCCGTGGTGGCATGCATGAACCGTTCACTGTGCAACGCCGTGCTGACGCGTCCGATGTTCCAGCGGCTGCGGATCGTCACGCCGCGGAGTTTCGAGACGCCGGCGGCCGGGACGATCCCTCTCCTCGTGCTCGACGAGGGACACGTGAAAGAGATCTACGGCGAGGCGGGGCTTGAGCTGCTCCTGCCGGAGCAGGACCAGCACGAGAAGATCGTCGACATCGTCGAGCGGCCCGCGCACTACGCCGAGGTCCTCGCCGAGATCCAGTCACACCTAGCCAGCCACCACTCGCACCGGGCGCGCCTGGCCGAACTGCTCCAGATCATCGAGGCCTAGACCATGCGGATCTTCTTCGCTTACTGGCTGCTCGAGGACGGCGGGAGCGCCCAGGACGTCCGCGCCTACGCCGCCACCGCGCGGGGACTGGGTCACGAGGTGTTCCTGTACGGCCGTCCGGGTTCCATCCCCGGCATTCCCTCGTCGCTGCGGGTGGACACGGCGGACGCCGTGGTCTTCGTCTTCGAGTGGACCACCGACATAGGCCGGTGCGACAACCTCGATCTGGCCCGGATCCTGGCTCGGGTCCCCCGCGAGCGGCGAATCGTCATCGACTGCGACGGCGGCTACAACGACACCTTGACCCTGGACGGGGACCGCAACCACCGCACCCCGCAGGAGGCTCGACGCTGGATGGAAATCTGCGAACGGATCTCCGACCGGATCTTCCAGCCGACCTTGGATCCGTTGCGTTCCGACGTCTCCACGTTCTTCTTCCACGGCTACGACCCAGCGTGGGAGCGGCCGTTCGACTTCTCCGCCAAGGACCACGGAATGGTGTATGTGGGGCACTCAAAGTTTCGCTGGGGTCCGATGCGCAGGATTCTGGAAGCAGTCGAGCCCGTCCGCTCATCCCTCGACAGGATCTCGCTGGTCGGCCACGGATGGGATGCGATGCCCAGCTGGGCCGCCGAGATGTCGATGGAGGACGCCTATGCCTCCGACCCAAGCTACCTGGCCTGGCTAGGCGTAGAGTGCGTCCCTCCTGTGCCGGCCGGCGAGGTTCTCCCATGGATGGGCAGGGCCGTGTTCAACCCGGTGATCTACCGCCCCCTGTTCGCCCGTCTCGGATTCGTCACCTGTAGGACCTTCGAGACGCCGGCGTCGGGGACGATCCCACTGTTCGGGCTCGATGAGTCCTACGTGGCGGAGGTCTTCGGGAAGGCCGCGACGGCACTCGTCCTGCCGGAGCACGGAGCCGACGAGCTCGTCGCCGACCTGGTGTCCCGTCCCGAGCACTACGGGGACGTCGTGGCGCAGGTCCGCTCTCACCTCGCCCGCCGGCACTCCTACCGGGCACGCATGGAGGAACTGGTCCGAATCCTGGCCGACCAGCCCGCGACCACCGATCCCACAGCAAGCGTCCCAAGGGGGGAACGTCCGTGAGGCTGATGTTCGTTTACTGGAAGCTGGAAGACGCTGGAAGCGCGCACACGATCCACCACCTTGCTCGGGCGGCCCGGCGGGCCGGGCACGAGATCGTCCTCTACGCGAAACCGGACCCGACCTACCCGACCGAATGCTCCCTCGACGTTGAATCGGCGGACGCGGTCGTCTTCCTCCTCGAGTGGAACATCTACCTTCACCACGACGAGCCGCTCGACATCGAGGGCCCCATGCGGCGCTGCCCTCGGGAGCGCCGCATCCTCATCGACAACGACGGCATGTACAACGACGCCCTCCGAGTAGACGGCGACTACAACCACCAAACTCCCGAGGACGCGCGTATCCGTACCGAGCTATACGACCGGATCTCGGACCGGATCTACCAGCCGACGCTGCAGCCTCGCCGGCCTGGGGTGGCGACCTATCTCTTCCACGGCTACGACCCCGCGTTGGAGCGGGACCTACCGCCGGGCCCGCGCGAGTACGGAATGGTGTACGTGGGGAGCAACTGGTTCCGTTGGGGACCGATGCGGCGGGTGCTGGGGTCTGTGGAACCAATCCGCGACCGCATCGGACGGATCCGCCTCATCGGACACGACTGGCTGGGGGCTCCGTGGTGGATCGGGTCGCCCTTGCGGAACGAGGCCTACCGGACCGAGCCTGCTCTCCTCGAGCGGCTGCGCGTCGAGGTGACCGCACCCGTTCCGACAGAGCAGGTCGTACCAACCATGAGCCGGGCGCAGTGGAACCCGGTCCTGGCCCGCCCGACGTTCAACCACCTCCGCCTGGTCCACCCCCGGTTGTTCGAGACCCCCGCGGCCGGCACCATCCCGCTGTTCGACCTCGACGAAGCGCATGTCAAGGATCTCTACGGCGAGGCCGCGCTCGAGCT
Organism: Kocuria rhizosphaericola; assembly: GCF_044462205.1. Lineage (NCBI taxonomy): Bacteria > Bacillati > Actinomycetota > Actinomycetes > Micrococcales > Micrococcaceae > Kocuria > Kocuria rhizosphaericola. The sequence continues at coordinate 12,104 of NZ_JBISWK010000098.1, forward strand.
GGTGCTCGGCGAGGACGCCACTGATCGCATCGTCGACGTGCTCGATCGGCCAGGGCACTACGCCGCAGTGGTGACCAGGGTTCGTCGGCACCTGGCGGAACACCACTCGTACGACCAACGGCTGCGAGAGCTCATCAACCTGGTGGAGTCCTGATGCGTCTCCTCTTGGTCCACCACGTGGTCGAGGACCGCGGCAGCGCGCAGGACATGTACCACTACGCCATCGCCGCCCGGGACCTGGGTCACGAGGTTCTGCTCTTCGGAGCCGCCCCCGGGAGCTCGGCCTACGAATGGTCCAGGCAGGTGGACCGGGCTGACGTCGTCGTCTTCATCTTCGAGTGGACGACGCGACTCCAGTACGGTGACGCGCTCGACCTCACCCGCCTGATCGCAACGGTCCCCCGCGAGCAGCGCGTGGTCCTGGACTGCGACGGGCGTTACAACGAGGCGGTCGACGTGGACGGCGACCGCAACCACCTCGACGCGGAAAGCTCGCGATGCTGGATCGAGACCTGCGACGCCCTGGCCGACACGATCTGCCAGCCGACACTTCACCCCCGACGGGCGAACGTCCACCCTTTCCTGTTTCATGCTTACGAGCCCGACTGGGAGGTGCCTCTGGAGCCGGCCGGCAAGGAGTACGGCATGTGCTACGTCGGTAACAACTGGTTCCGCTGGAAGCCCGTGCGGCGCATCCTAAGCGCTCTAGAGCCGGCGCGAGGCGAGGTCGGGCGAATCGCGCTGGTCGGCCATGGTTGGAACACCCCGGCGCCGTGGGCCAACGCTTCGCTACCTCAGGATGCGTACGAGTTCGACGCTGGCTTCCTCGCCCGGCTGGACGTGGACGTGTTCCCCCCGGTGCCCTTCGACGAGGTCATCCCCCAGATGGGCCGAGGCGTCTTCAGCCCGGTCGTGTATCGGCCGCTATTCGATGAGCTGCAGCTAGTTACGTGCCGGACCTTCGAGACCGTTGCGGCGGGCTCCATCCCGTTGTTCGCGCAGGAGCCGTCGTTCGTGGAGGAGATCTACGGAACCGAGGGGCTGGAACTTGTCCTCCCCCGGGAGGGGGGCGAAGCGAAGATCCGCGACGTACTCCGACGCCCCGACCACTACGTCGCTGCCGTCATGGAGATCCGTCGTCGATTGGCGCAGGAACACTCCTACCACGCCCGCCTCGCCGAACTGCTGACGATCGTGAAGGACTGACATGAACCCCGACCCGCTGCCAAGCAAGCGCCTCCGCATGAAGTACGGCGTGAACCAGGCCGACCAGTGCGCCGACTTCGCGGTTGGCCCCCATCGCAACGTGATCGGGGAGCGCTTGCGGGAGGTCGAAACAGGCCTGGTGCGGCTATTTCTTTTCGACAAGGGCGCCCCCGATCCGGTCCAGAGGTGGCCCACCTTCGCCGCCTATGTCCAGGCCGTGCTGGACCTGGGGGCGACCCCGATGATCACGTTCGCCAAGCTGCACCGCCCGCTCGACGACGTCCGTGCGCTGCGCTGGTTCGCCGGCCAGTGCAGCGACGTCGTGTGGGGCTGCGTCGAGCAATGGGGAGCGGAGGCAGTGGCCGACTGGTATTGGTGCGTCTGGAATGAGCCGAACAGCGACTGGGTGGGTGGGGGGCTCACCTTCGAGCAGTACCGTCGGATCTACGAGGCGGTCGCCGAGGCCGTCGCTCCTTGGCTCCCGACCGCCCGCGACGACCGACCGCTGCGGCTCGGCGGCCCCGCGGTGGAAAGCTTCCAGCCCTTCTGGATGGACTGGGTGTGGCGCTTCCTGAACGAGATCGACCCAGCCATCGTCGGTTTCGTCGACTGGCACAGCTACGCCGACTGGCGGGACTTCGGTGAGAGCGGCGCGCCCTCGGATGAAGTCTCGTACAAGGCTCTGCTCATGTCCCGCGCCGCCGACTACGAGTGGCGCAGCCGCGCCATCGCGGAGCTGATCGGGAAGCGTCCCGTCGACAACATCTGCGGTGAGCTGAACACGCATTCGCACTACACCGACGAGGTCCGCGGCCGCTTTAACCACTCGGTGTTCGGAGCCGCCTTCTACGTTGCCGCCCTGCTGCGACTGATGCGCACGGACCTGGACGCCGAGATGTACTGGACCGGCACCGAGGACAAGGGCGGTTACGGACTGCTGCGGCCCGATGGCACACCGGCTCCGGCCTTCCTCGCCAAGCGGTTGTGCGCCCAGCACGTCCGCACCGGGGACTGGGTCTCGTTCCCTCGGTGGACCCGACCGGGCGTGCCGGTGGACGCGGTCGTGGCGGAGGGGGCCGACGGCCGCCGCAGCGCGGTGCTGGTGCATCTGAGCGATCGGTCGGCTGCCTACGCCCTCGAAGACCTTGATCCGTCCCTGACCCACTGCGGGATCGTGCACAGGCTCGACGAAGGGACAGGCGGTCAAGTGATCAGCGGTCGTGCCGACGCCAAGATGACCTTCAACGGCTATGGCGTCGCGGTGATCACCACGCCCCCGGCGGGTGGAACGTGAGCACGCCTGCGCGGCGCAGGCGTCATCCCGGATGGCGGGTCTACCAACGTCTTGTCGCCAACAGCCCCCGCTCCCGCGTGCCACTCCTCGGGCTGCTGCTGCTCAGCGTCGCCGCCGCCCCACTCACCCTGCTGGCTCCACTGCCGCTCAAGATCGTTCTTGACAACGTCATTGGCGACCAGCCGGCTCATTCCCTCTCCTGGCTCGTGCCCGGGAACGGACCGCCGAGCACGACGGCGACGCTCGCCGTCGCGGTCGTGCTCGTCGTCGTCGTCGCCGTCCTCGTCGAGGCGATCTCCATGGCCAGCGAGGTGCTCGGCGTGTGGATCGGAGAGCGTCTCCGCCTGGACCTGCGGACCCGGGTCTTTCACCGGGCGCAGCGGCTGTCGCTGTCCTACCACGACACCGTCGGCACCGCGGACTCGCTCTCCCGAATCGAGAAGGACGCTACCTCGGTCAAGTTCATCCCCTTGTTCGGCGTAGCCCCCGTCGTCACTGCCGGGTTGACCCTCGTCGGCATGTTCGTGGTCACCCTCCGGATCGATGCGCAACTGGCAGCCGTGGCACTGCTCGTGGCGCCCGTGCTCTACCTGGTCGCGTGGGCATCGGCCAGGCGGTTGCGGACGATGTGGGCCGACGCCATGGCCCTGGAAAGTTCGGCACTGGCGATCGCTGCCGAGGTACTCGGCAGCCTGCGGGTGGTGAAGGCCTTCGGAGGTGAGAACCGCGAGACCGAGCGGTTCCTGTCCCAATCCACGGAGAGCGCCCGTGCCCACGTCCGGATCGCCCTGCTCGACCGAGGGTTTTCGACGCTGATAGGGCTCATTCTCGGGCTTGGCTCAGCGGCGGTGCTCTTCCTCGGCACCCATCACGTGCTCTCCGGTCAGATCACCCCCGGCGACCTCGTTCTCGTCATGACCTACCTCGCCATGCTGTACGCACCCCTCAAGACCATCGCCACAACGGTCGGGAACCTGCAGATGGCCTTCGCCGCCGCTGAGCGCGCCTTCGACCTCCTCGACGCGCCTCCGGAGGTCGTGGAAAGGCCGGATGCGCGCCCCCTCGGACGGGCTCGAGGGCACCTGGTCTTCGAGGACGTCACGTTCGGCTATCCCGGCGGCGGAACGGTCCTGACGAGCGTCTCGTTCGAGGTCCCGGCCGGATCCAGGGTAGGCATAGTTGGCGCCACCGGTGCGGGCAAGACCACTCTTGTTAGCCTGCTGGCGAGGTTCTACGACCCGGTGGACGGCTTCATCCTCCTCGACGGCGTGGATCTGCGGGACTACCAGCTCGAACACCTGCGCCACCAGTACGCCATCGTGCTGCAGGATGCCGTGCTCTTCTCCACCAGCATCGCTGAGAACATCGCCTATGCGAGGCCTGGCGCGAACAGGACCGACGTCGTCGCTGCGGCCCGAGCTGCCGATGCCCATGAGTTCGTCGTGCACCTTCCGGATGGTTACGACACCGTTGTGGGGGAACGGGGAGCCACCCTCTCTGGCGGTGAGCGTCAGCGGATCGCCTTGGCTCGTGCCTTTCTCCGGGACGCCCCGATCCTCGTGCTCGACGAGCCGACCAGCGCACTCGACATCGCCACCGAAGCCAGCGTTATGGGGGCGATGCAGCGCCTCATGGTCGGACGCACCACGTTCCTCATCTCGCACCGCCCCTCGACCCTCGCCTCCTGCGATCTCATACTCCGTGTCGGCGGAGAAGGACGAGAACAGTCGATCGAGGTGCTCAGGCCTCGACACCGCCAAACCTACGGCCCCAGCGGCGTGTCCATCAGCCCGCCGTCCCCTTGATCTCCTCCCTGGAGGTAGCGATGCGTGCCCTCATCACCGGCGGAGCCGGCTTCCTCGGATCTCACCTGTGCGGAGCCCTCCTGGAACGAGGATGGGACGTCGTCGCCGTGGACGATCTCTCGACGGGGGCGGCGTCCAACCTGCGGCTGCTCGGGGGCCGGGAGGGCTTCACCTTCATCCAGGGCGATGTCACGAGGCCCCTCGACGTTCCCGGTAGCCTCGACGCCGTACTGCACTTCGCCTCGGCAGCCAGTCCTCCCGATTACCAGGACCGGCCGCTGGAGACCCTCGCCGTCGGCTCCATCGGAACGCGGCTCACCCTCGACCTCGCCCATGAGAAGGGGGCCCGTTATCTGCTCGCCTCGACCAGCGAGGTCTACGGGGACCCCTTGGTCCACCCTCAGCCGGAGCACTACTGGGGGAACGTGAACCCGGTCGGCCCCCGCTCGGTGTACGACGAGGCGAAGCGCTTCGCCGAGGCGCTCACCACTGCGTACCGGAACCAGACGGGCCTCGATGCCAAGATCGTCCGAATTTTCAACACGTACGGGCCACGGATCCGTCCCGGCGACGGACGCGTGGTCTCGAATTTCATCGTCCAGGCGCTCACGGGACAACCCCTCACGGTCTACGGAGAAGGCCGCCAGACCCGTTCCTTCTGCTTTGTGGACGACCAGGTTCGGGGAATCTTGGCCCTGCTCGACTCCGACTGGATGGGTAGCCCGGTGAATATCGGGAACCCCGAGGAGCACACCGTCGTGGACCTCGCCCGGATCGTGCTGGAGATGACCGGCGCTGATTCGTCGCTGGTGTACGCTCCGCTACCGATCAACGATCCGTCACGTCGGAGACCGGATATCGAGCTTGCTCAGCGAGTACTGGGCTGGCGTCCCGAAGTATCACTGCAGGATGGGGTCCTCCGAACAGTCGATTGGTTCCGCGCGATAATCGCGGATGCCGAGTCTTCGGCTGCTCCGTCACGCACCAACAAGCCCAACGCGGAGGCGCGCCCACGTCGTCCGGACCCGCGGGGGGACGGCCCTGGCGGGCGTGCTGGGCGTACCCCCTAGCGACGGGTTGGGGTCGCTACGGTGGCTGTGGGAGAAGGCTCCGCGTCTATTCGGTATCCAGGTGAGCGTCATGGCTCGTGAACGAGATCGACGGGCTAAGGTCGGCTCTCCCGGTCAGGGACCCGGTTCAGGGGGATGGTGACCTGTGTTGTTGCCCGGCCCGCGCAGGACTGATAGACGATCGACGCGCCTCCCACGACCGTCCTGCACGCCGATGCGCGAGACCCGACCCACTGATCACATACATCACCACCCTCAGCCGCTCACACGCACGGCACCGCTTCGACCGCGCCGCGGTGCCTCGACTGTCAACGGCGGCTGATATGTATCCAGGTTCCGACGGCTGAAAAGTATCCGGCATCGACTACCTGCTGGTCGATGAGCTGCACGAGTACAAGAACCTCGACACCGCCTCCAACATCTCCGACGCGGCGATCGATGGGTCCAAGCGGGCCAGCGACCTACACTCCAAGGTCGAGTACCTACGGAGCAAGCATGGGGATCGGGTGATGACCGGGGCGACCGCGACACCGATTGCGAACTCGGTGACCGAGATGTACGTGATGCAGCGCTATCTGGGCCCGGAGTTGTTGGAGCGGGCCGGGATCCACGACTTCGACTCGTGGGCGGCGACCTTCGGTCAGGTGGTCTCCGAGATGGAGCTCTCGGTGGCCGGCGGGGACAGCTTCAAGATGAAGGAGCGTTTCGCGAAGTTCCAGAACGTCCCGGAGCTGTTGAAGATGTTCCACACCTTCGCCGACGTGAAGACCGCCGAGGACTTGCAGCTCCCCACCCCGGACCTGGTGGTGCGGGAGGACGGGAAGCGGCTGCCGCGCATGGTGGCTGTGGAGGCCTCGGCCCAGTTGCAGGACTACATCGCCGAGATCGGCCGCCGCGCCGAGGCCATCCAGGCGCGGTTGGTGCCCCCGACCGAGGACAACATGCTCAAGATCAGCTCCGACGGACGCAAGGCCGCCCTGGACCTGCGCCTGGTCGACCCTCAGCTGGGCTCGGTCGTGGCGGAGACCAGAATCAGCGCCGCCGCGGACCTGATGGCCCGCGTGTACGAGGACCACCGCAACGACGTGTTCACCGATCCCTCCACCGGGGAGGAGCACCCCACCCGCGGTGCGCTGCAGATCGTGTTCTGCGACCTGGGCACCCCGTCGGAGTCCTGGAACGTCTACGACGAACTGCGCGCCCAGTTGGCTGAGCGGGGGGTGCCGGCGGAGAAGATCCGGTTCATGCACGAAGCCCGCAATGATGCGGAGAAGGGCCGGCTGTTCTCGGCCGCGCGCACCGGGGAGGTGGCGGTGCTGATCGGGTCCACGCAGAAGATGGGTGTGGGCACCAACATCCAGGCCCGGGCGGTGCACCTGGTGGACCTGGACGCCCCGTGGCGTCCGACCGATGTCGCCCAGCGCCACGGGCGCATCATCCGCCAGGGCAACCAGAACCCGGAGGTCGCCATCTCTCAGGTGGTGACCAAGGGATCGTTTGACACCTTCATGTGGCAGACGCTGGAGCGGAAGTCGAAGTTCATCGACCAGATCATGCGCAGCAGGTTGGACGTTCGCGAGATCGAGGACGTCGGGGACAACACCCTGTCCTTCGCCGAGGTGAGGGCCATCTCCAGTGGCAACCCGTTGATCTTGGAGAAGTCGAAAGCCGACCAGGAGCTGGCCCGGTTGGAGCGGCTGAACCGGGCCTGGCACCGCAACCAATCCTCACTGGTGTTCCGCAAAGACGCCGCCCAGACGCGCGCCGACGCGCTGGAAAACGAGATCCCTGTGCTCCGCGCAGCTACGCAGCGGACCACCGATGAGCTCGGCGGGGAGAAGTTCCGGATGACCATCGACGGGTCCACCTACGACAAGCGCGCCGACGCGGCGGAAGCGTGGCAACGGTGGGCAGGAGTGCACGCCACCTCGCGCCCGCCCCGGGGCGGGGAGACCGACCTCGGGGTCGCCGGCCGGATCGGTGGCCACGACATCCGGGTGGTGCAGCGTTCAGGGAACCTGGCTGACTTGAGTGCGTCCCCGGTGGAGCTGCGCATCGACGACGCCCCCGGTGTCGTCGTGGAAGTCACCCGGGCGACGTCGTTGAAACCGAGTGTGGGGATGATCCAGCGCCTGGAGAACCAGGTGCGGGCACTGCCGGAGGAGGTCACCAAACGCGAAGCACGACTGGGCTCCGCCCGGCAGGAAGTCGTTGACGCCCGTGAGGCGTTGGAGGTGCCCTTCAAGCACCAGGACGCGCTGGAAGCCGCCCGCTGGGAGGTCGAACGGATCGGGCGCGCCATGCGCGGAGAGGAGACGCCGCAACCGAGCCTGGACCCGGAGCTGGAGGCGTTGAAGAAGCGGATGCGCATCAACTTCCCCGACGCTCCTACCGCGGGTCGCAACAGTGGCGGGCGTGGTGGAAACGGTGCCGGGCGTCCGCTCGAGGTGGCGCGGCGGCAGGACGAGCAGCGTCCCCAGCAGGGCGGCTTGGGGCTGTAAATACGCGCTCTGCTTGGTCTGTTCAGACTGTCAACGGCAGGCGAAAGCTGACCCCTTTTCGGCAGGCGGATTCAACAGCTCGTCGCAACACCGACGTGGTTTCAGCATGACAGCTTTGCGGTGAACACGGTCGCCGGCGTCGCCCATCCGAGCACCTTCCGCGGACGGGTGTTGAGCAGCTGCTCCACCCTCGTGAGGTCCCCTGCGGTGTGCACGCTCAGATCCGTGCCCTTCGGAAAGTACTGACGCAGCAACCCGTTCATGTTCTCGTTCGATCCCCGCATCCACGGACTGGCCGGGGCGGCGAAGTAGACGCCTTCGCTGAACCAGGCAGCCACCAGGTCGTGTCGGGCCATCTCCGAGCCCTGGTCCCAGGTCAAGGTCCGCCGTGCCGGCTGCGGGAGGTGCTCCACCAGCGCCTCCAGGGCGTCGGTCAGCGCTTGTGCGGCGTGGCCGTTCGGCAAGTGCACCAGGCGGACGTATCGGCTGGTGCGGTCCACCAGCGTCCCGATCGCTGAGCGGCCCTTCGCCCCCACAATGAGGTCGCCCTCCCAATCGCCGATCCGCACGCGTTCTTCGACCACGGCTGGGCGCTGATCGATCAGCATCCCTGGGGCGATGAAGCGTGGGGTCCGCTGGTCCGGGCGCCGACGGCGCTGGCGCATCGACCGGCCCGTGCGCAGCCGGGCGGTCAGCCGCCGGTGCAGTCCGCGACGGGTGCCGTGGTAGAGCGCCTGGTAGATCGTTTCGTGGCACACGTGCCATTCCGGGCGCTGCGGGCACTCGGTCCGCAGCCACACTGCGATCTGCTGCGGGGACCAGTCCAGCTCGAGCTTGGACTGCACCACCCGACGGAGCTCCTCGTCGTGGGCCAGCACCCCGGGCCGGTGCCGTCGGGCGGCCGTGCGGGCCCGGGCATGAGCCAGCACCGGGTCATAGCCCCCGCGGTCGTGGGCGGCGGTATTGCGCCGCAGCTCCCGGGAGACCGTCGACGGCGCCCGCCCTAGCCGGGCGGCGATCGCCCTCATCGACAGGCCCTGCCGGCGCAGCACCGCGATCCGTTCTCGTTCCAGCAACGACAGATAGCGCTCCGACTGCTGCGCCTCGGCTCTCCGGGCGGGACCCAGCCCGCCGAGCTCAGCCCGCCACCGGTACCCGGTCTTGCGCCCGATCCCGACCATCCGGCAGGCCTCGACCGTGCCCACCCCGGACAGGATCAGCGCCCAGTACTCGTCTTCCAGAACCAGCCGCCGCTTACGCCCTCTGATGCCCATCTCCATCCCTCCATCTACCAGGGATGTTGCGACGACCGCTAGAACCCACCGTTGAATCCGCCTGCCGGAAAGGGGTCAGTTTTCACGTGCCGTCGACACCGTGGTCGTTGGGAGCGGTGGCCGCCAGGCCGTCTACCTCAACACGGGAATGGATTTCTTCGCCTTCGGCCAGGCCCAGGGGATCGGATTTTTCGACGTGGCCGACCCGGAGGCGTTGCTGCGCGAGCTGGATCAGGTGCGCTGAACCCACTGCGTGGGATGGATGGCCCTCCTGCTGTAATGCACCCTCGGTTCCTCGAAGGCGCGAGGCACTGTCCCCAGAGGCGCACACGGCATGTCCGTCGACCGCACGGTTTAGCATATGCGCACTTGGTGCCGTCAGGGCCGCAGGGGGAACGGGCGAAGAATCGTCCAAGGCAGGGGAACAGGATGGATGGGCCCGACCGGGACCGCGGCAGAGGGCTTCGATTAGCCTGTGGGGTGATGACGACGACAGCCGGGGCGGCTGCCCTTCTGGCCATCTGGTTCCTCCCACCGGCTGCTCCCGTAGAGGACCGGATCACGGGGTGGGTGGGGGCCTTCGCGGCCCTGGTGGCAGTGCTGCATGGGGTGCTGTTGCTGGTCGGCTGGTCCAACGGCCGACGCATGAGTCTGACGCGGGCGCGGTGGCGGTACTGGTACACGCCGGTGGCACTCTCCCTGGCTGCAGGGACACTGTGGACCGCGACGTTGCTCTCCGACCCTCAGCTGATGATCGGTCTGTCGGCCTTGTTCGTGGGCAATGCCTTTTTCATGCTCTTCGCCCCGGACACCGGTCCCCAGTGGGCCACGAAGGTCACCCCGGTCCAGCAGCAGCGGCGGTGGCGGCGGATCCTCGGTGTCCTGGTTGTCGTGACCATGGTGTGCGCGGGGGCCGCGGTGTGGGCGCTGGGCGCCGAAGCCTTCGGCGCGGCGGTCATGGTGATGATGATCGGTGTCATGGCGTTGATGTTCGGCGCGCTCATCGCGGTGCAACTGTTCCGGTTACGCCAAATCAGGAAGACAGCTCACCGGTGAGGCGCAGTCATCTGCCATCAGGTGCCGAGTCGCGGAGAAGAGGCATGATGGGCACCGGCAGGGCTCCGATCAGCGGTGGCTTCGTGGTCGTGTGTGTCCTCTGGTTCCTGGCCATGGTGGTTATCGCGATCGTTGAGGGCGATTCCTGGACCACGGTGCTGGGCAGTCTCGGTCTCGTGGCAATGGCACTGGTCAACTGGCGAGGCTTCAAACGGCACGACCGGGAGTACCGAGAGCGCATGGAGCGCCTCGACCAGCGTCTGGGACGTGACCCGTAGTGCGACGCTGAGCACCACCGAGGCCTTGGCCGGCTGCTGTGCATGCACCGGTGCAGTTGGGGTTCTCCGAGCGGGCCTGATGCGTTTTCCCGAACTCGGTCGTCTCGCTCAGAGGAAGTTCCGGGGAAGTGGGGTGACGTCGTCGATGCATTCCATCGCCGTCCGTGACCGGCCGCAACGACGTAGGATGCCCTGGATTTGCGGATATGACCTGTGGAGAAGAGTGAGACATGACCGGTGAGACCCCCACCCAGCCAGAGCCTGGCACTGACGCGGACGGCTCGGGGGAGGAGCTTCGCCGGTTGCTGCTGGAGCTGGGATCGGAGCTGCTCGCTGGGGGTCTGCCCGTCAACGACGTCGAAGGCGCCCTCCGCCACCTCGGTGTTGCTCTCGGACGACCCGACGTTGCGGTAGCGGCACTTCCCACAGGCCTTTTCGTCACCCTCGAGAAGGCAGGCGATACCGGGTTCCAGCCCACAGGTAACCCACTGAGGTTCGAACAAACGGCTGAGATCCTTGAACTCGGGCAGCTGGTGCGCGTCGGCCGCCTCAGCATCGGTGATGCTCTGCGCGACCTGAAGCGGATCAGACGTTCACCCGCACGCTGGCCCGCATGGGTGTCCGACCTCGGTGCCGTTCCCGTCGGGGTGGGGTTGTGCGTTCTCCTCCAACCCGCCTTGCCCAACATCGCCGCCGCCGCCGCGGGGTCCTTGATCGTCGCAGGACTCACCACGGCGGCCCGCCACTGGGCTGCGTTCAGGCCGTTGCTGCCGGTAACGGCCGCGTTCATCGTCTCCTTCGTGATGCTCCTGGCGGTGCAAGCATCGATCCTTGACGGCGCTTTGCGCACGATCGTGGCCATTCTGGCGATCCTGCTTCCGGGGAGCCTGCTGGTTACCGGTCTTTCCGAAATCGCAGCCGGGGCGATCAGCGCCGGCTCCGCCCGGCTCCTCGGTGGAAGCGTGCAGTTGGTGCTTTTTGTCACCGGGGTCCTTACGGCGGCAGTACTTCTTCATGCTCCGCCCACCGACCTGGCCAACACGTATGTCACCAATGCCTCCTGGTGGACCATGGTTGTCGGGGTAGCGATCACGCTTGCCGGGATCATGGTCTGGTTCAGCACGCCCCTTTCCGCCACCCCTTACATCGTCGTCGTTGCCGGTCTCACCGCTGGCGTTCAACTCACGGTCCAGTCGATGTATGGTGCCGCCACTGGAGGTCTCCTGGGAGCCATTGTCGCCGCCATCGCGGCCACCATCGCCCATGCGCTTCCCAACGCCCCGGTATGGCAAGTCATCTATCTACCGGCTTTCTGGGTCCTCGTTCCCGGCTCTTTCGGCCTGATGAACGCCGCCCAGATGCACTCCGGTGACGGCCTTCATGACCTCGCCACGGCAGGCTCAGCCGTGCTCGCCGTCGCCATCGGCACTCTGATCGGCTCGTTGATCAGCCAATTGCCACTCGCCCGCCACCGTGGTGCCCGGTTTCTGTAAGAGACTGATGCGCGCCGGGGCCGGTGCAGGCACTGGTGTGCCGCTGGTGCTGACCACTGCCCCCGTCTCGACCCAAGTGCTCGAAAGCCTGCGGCAGTAGATTGCGAGGAGCACAGCCGTGTGCGTCAGGGGTTCCCATGCGGGCATCGTCGGGTGACGCAAATTGTGCGAACGGGTCACGGTCGGTGACGAGACCTGGAATAGAGCAGCGACCTTGCTGCTCGGCCACCTGCCGTCGACGACCAGGCCTGCAACGTTCAAACGGTGTTTCGGGGCAAGCGGCATTGGCGTGAGACATGGCGTTCCCCGGAACCAGGAATGGCCAGCCACAAGGTTGGCCATCCGCGGATGCTTTGAGTGGCAGGGGAGGGACTCCCGCCGTCGTCACCAGACAGGAAGCTCGCCCTCGCCGGGGGTGACGCGCAGGTCGGACTCGTCGATGACGACGTCATTGATGGAGGCCTCGCGGCAGCGCATGTAGCCGAGTGCGTCGAATTCCCACAGCTCGTTGCCGTAGGAGCGCCACCACCGCCCGTCGGTGTCGTGCCACTCATACTGGAACCGCACTCCGATCCGGTTGTCCGTGAAAGACCAGAGATTCTTGCGCAGGCGGTAGTCGAGCTCGCGGTCCCACTTGTCTGCGAGAAAGGCGACGACCTCCTCCCGCCCGCGGATGTGCTGGTCGCGGTTGCGCCACTCGGTGTCGACGGAGTAAGCGCCGGCGACGCGCTCGGGGTCACGGCTGTTCCAGGCGTCTTCGGCGGCCTGAACCTTGGCGAGGGCGCTCTCGTGGGTGAAGGGCGGAAGCGGCGGGCGCGGCTGATCAGAAGTGCTCATGTGCCCATCCTTCCGGGGCGAGGGATGCGCCCGCCAGTGGCGGGGGACCGCTTTACATATGGCCGGTTCGAGGTCGGCCACCCACGAGAGTTCCTGCACAGCGACGTCACGATAAGGGCTCCCGAGACGAGTGGTCACCGCCATTTGGCAGGTGTTCTTGGACGATTTCGGGTGGTGGGGCCGGCCCGAGTGGTGGGCTGGGGAATCGTTGGCGCTGAACGCTTGTGCTGAGATCGAAATGATGGTCGGCTCTTGACGATCGATGCGATGGCCAGGAAGGAACCGTGCCCATGAACGCCACCCGGAACCCGTTGGAGACACTGTCGCTGGATCAGTTGCGCCGGCGCACCAGCATGAAGTGGCGGGCCCACCCCGAGGACGTGCTGCCTCTGTGGGTGGCGGAGATGGACGTCTCTCTGGCCCCGGCGGTGGTCCGGGTCGTGCACGAGGCCATCGACCTCGGCGACACCGGATACCCGGCCGGCACCGACTACGCCGAGGCGCTGAGCGCCTTCGCTGCGCGGCGGTGGCAGTGGGACGGGATTGCCGTGGAGCGCACCGCCGTCGTCCCGGACGTCATGATGGGGGTGGTCGAGGTGCTGCGCCTGCTGACCGATCCGGGGGACGCGGTCGTCGTGAACTCCCCGGTCTACGCCCCCTTCTACGCCTTCGTCTCCCACGACGCCCGCCGGGTGGTGGAAGCACCGCTGGGCGAGGATCTGCGGGTCGATCTGGACGTGCTGGAGGCAACGTTCCGTGGTGCGCGGGCGCGCGGGGGCAAGGTCGCCTACCTGCTGAGCAACCCCCACAATCCCACCGGGACCGTCCACACCGCTCAGGAGCTGACCGCGGTGGCCGAGCTGGCCCGCCGGCACGGGGTGCGGGTGGTCGCCGACGAGATCCACGCGCCCCTGGTGCTGCCCGGGGCCCGGTTCACCCCGTATCTGAGCGTGCCCGGTGCCGAGGACGCGTTCGCGCTGATGTCGGCCTCCAAGGGGTGGAATCTCGCCGGGCTCAAGGCCGCCCTGGCACTCGCCGGTCCGGAGGCCGCCGCAGACCTGCAGCGCATGCCCGAGGAGGTCGGTCACGGGCCCAGCCACGTCGGGATCATCGCCCAGACCGCTGCCTTCGCCGAAGGTGACGTGTGGCTGGACGCGCTCCTCGAGGGCCTGGACGCCAATCGGGCACTGCTGTCCCGCCTGCTGGCACAGCACCTGCCGGGTGTGCGGTACACCCCGTCGCACGGCACGTATCTGGCGTGGCTGGACTGCCGCAGGCTGGGCCTGGAGTCCGGCGAGGGCCCCGAGGGGCTCGCCGTCGTCTCGGACATGGCCGCAACCGCCCGGATGTTCCTCGACCGCTCCCGGGTCGCCCTGAGCTCCGGGCACGTCTTCGGCACCGGCGGAGCCGGACACGTGCGGTTGAACTTCGCCACCTCGCAGGAGATCCTCACCGAGGCGCTGACCCGCATGGGACGGGCGGTGCAGGACCTGCCGTAGCCGCACCGACCCCCGTGACAGGCCTGGGCCGGCGGTTCAGGGCGCGGACGCACGACAGGAGTGGCCCCGGCCTCCGATTCACATATGGCCGGCTATTGGACACGTTCCACGGAGTTGACCTCGCAGGGGGAGTTCCTGGGCCTGGATGTGCTCAGAGCCGGCAGCTTCCACATCCCGGATCTGCAGCGCCGTGTCCCGCCCGGCCGAGCTCACCCGCGCGTAGAGCAGGCGTACCACCGGTTCTGCTCCCGGGTGTCCCCATAAGGGCCCCATCGCAGAGATTCCGAGAACACCCTCGTGGGACACATTGTTGCGACAAGGTGGCGCCGGTGAAATGCCGGCGGTGACCGGGGCCCTGAGATGCCCCGCTGCCGATCCTGTCAAAGGATCGTTTGATGAGATCCGCCTGTGGCATCACATCTCCGTCGTGCAACGGATCGTGGCCCCGAAGGGGAGTGCCGGTCAACCGCAGCTCACCCGCGTGGATGATCGCATCGACATCCCTGGGAGATGTCCCGCGTCAGCCACGCCCTACCGTCCAGTGCGAGTCAACCGCCTCGACGATTCACCACCTCAGACCCGGGTCGACCCCTTGACGCTCCACCGGGCCCTGGCTCGCGATACCTGAGTCCCCAGTGCAGTGGACTTCGGAAACTGACAGCCGTCCCATCGAACCTATGAGCCGGCAGCTGCCCGGTGGAGCCGGGGTCCGGATGCAAGTCTGAGCAACCGGACGTCCAGGGCGATCCGGCAGGGGAACAGCACGAGGAGGATCAGCAGGCGCTGAGCCAGACCGGTCCAGTCCTCCAGCGGGGCGCCGGGCGGGAGCACGACGGCAAACATGGTGACGAACCCCGCCAGTGCGATCAACCCGGCAACCAAGGTGTAACCGGCGAACGGGCGCCACGCGTCATCGTGCTTGAGCCGACGTGAGAGAAGGATGAGTCCGAGCGCGCTGCACGAGAAGAACATGGCCCCGGAGACAGCGTGGCCTCCGGGGTCGAACGTTTCACCTGCAGGGTCCTGGCGCAGGGGGAAGACCGCGGCGAGGACGAGTCCGATTCCGGACAGGACCAGGAGGCCAGGTCCGGCCGCGCCGAAGCGGGCGTGCTCGACCCCGATGTGCAACCCGAGCGCGTAACCAATGGTCAGCACCCCGAAGACGACGAAGTTCAGCTGCTGGACCCATCCGTACGGTCCCACCTCGAGGGCGCTGATGGGTTCCGCCATCGGACTGTACTCGCCGCGGCGCACGACCTCCTGGGCCATGTACGTCGCGGTGAACAGGACGGGGCCAATGATTCCGGCCCACGCCAAGACGGCCCTGCGTCCCATGGGAACAAGGTACTTGGCGGCCGGGCCCAACCAACAGATCGTGTCATCCATGCACCACGAAAGCGCCTCGGCCGGCAGTCTCACCGGCAGCCACGGCGCCTTGACGGCAAGAGGGACTGCCCGTTGGTGCGACAGTCCTCTCGGGGTTGCTGAAGCTGTAGTCGACTCGTTGGCCTGCTCCACGGCTGGGGGTGGGTCGCACCATCGATCGGGTACTGGTGCGTGCTCGTGTCGATCGGTGGGTCAAGCCGGCCGCTGCGCCGGTGAGAAGAACGCTGTGAGTGCTTCAGCGAGGGCCTCGGGATGGGTCAGCGGGACAGCGTGCCCAGCATCGGGGATCTCCTGCATCCGTGCGTTGGGGACGTGGTCGGCCACGTACCGTGCGCCGGCGGTGGCGTAGGGCTTGGTGTCCGACCCGATCAGCACAAGCACCGGAGCGGAGATCGCGCCGAGCACGGCGGGATCTTCGTGGGTGGGGCCCTGGTACTTCACCTGTTGCTGGAAGAAGTTGAGCAGGTCCGGGACGTAGCGCCCTGCGGCCTCGAAGTAGCCGGCGCCCTCGGCCACGGCGATCTCTTCGTCAGTGAAGACGAATGCGGCGAACGCGCGAATCCCGTCCGTGAACCTGCCCTCGGCGGCCAGCTCGCCCATGCGGGCGACGGCGTCGCCAAGCGCCGCTTGCTCCTGCTCCTCCATCAGGCGCGGCGTCAGAGGCTCAACGGCGGCCACTGCGTCCACCGCGTCGGACTGTGCCGCCACGGCCAGTGCCAGGCCGGCGCCGCCGGACCAGCCCACCAGTCCGGTCGGTTCGGCGGTGCTGGCGACGTAGTCGAGGACGTCGTCGACCAGCCGACCGAAGCTGAGGTCGGGGTGATCGCCGCTGAGGCCTCGGCCCCGCCAGCTCGGCAGATGGCAGGTGAACCGGCCGGTCAGGTGCCTCAGCAGCGCTTGCCAGTCGATGTCGCCATCGCCGATGACCCCTTGCAGGAACGCCAGCGGGGGCCCTTCTCCGTGCACGGCCCCACCGATGGTGACGTCGTCGGTGGTGGTCACGTAGTGGGTGCGTTGGCTGCTCATGTGCTGGATCCCTCCTCTGGTGCGGTCATGCCTGCAACGATGACGCAGAAGACGCCCGATGACGCCTGCCGGGCCGCGGGCACCAGCATGCGGCTCTTGCCGCTCCAGGCGGTGCCCTCCACGAGTGCCGGGCCTCCGCGCCCGCTCGGGATGACATCGACTATCGCCGGCAACCGTCCGATGTTCGCCTCCCGCTCGAGCAGGAGAGGAGTCCCCGATTCCGGGGTCTCGCTCTCCGGGGTCACGACCATGAAGTCAGTGTTTCACCACGGTCGACCCCTACACAGTGGCAAGAGTCGATGAAAGGGACTGCCCCGGGGTTCTGACCAGCCCATGCCGACGAAGATCTGAGCGGATGCCTCTGATCGAGGCACCACTGACCGATGGGGGGCGTGGGCTCGAGCAGACATCAGGCCTGTCCTGCTGTGGATGAACGGAAGATGTTCGGCGCACGATGTCTGCAGGCCTGGAGTACGGTCAGAGGAGTCCACCACAGATGGACACCGAACCGATGAGGATCGTCATCGACGGACAGGACTTCTCCGTGACGGCCCGCCCCGGCGCAGCGGGTGTGTACGACTTCGACTGGCTCCACCATCCGGTCGGATACGGGTTCACCTCTGCCGGTGGCCTGATGAGCCGGGCTGAGATGGAAGAGGCCATCCGGCATTTCCTCGAGGGCATCGACCCGGCCACCGGTTGCCTGGACTGAGCGGACAAGAACCCTGCGGCATCGATCCCCGCCCCGGGCCACACGCGAAGCCTCCCCATGACGGTCAGAAAGGCGAAATCAGTGTCCCGTCCGACAACGTCAGGAGTACCTCGGTGACGGGCCTTGGGGGGTTTCCTGCCGCTGCCGGGCAAGGACGGGGGAGCGGTGACCTGCGGGGGCGCCGGGCCCGGACCGTGGTGCTGCTGGGCATCGACGGGGCCGGGAAGACGACCACCGCCGCGGCGCTGGTGGCCGCGGCGCAAGAGGCGGGGTGGGAGGCGATCCTGCTGCGCAACCGGTCCGGTCGCCGCTGGCTGGCACGCACCTCGGCGCGCGGCGGAGTGGAGGTGTCGGTGCGGTGGGCGGACCGGTTCGAGACCGTGGTGCGCACCACCAACGTCCTGGTCGCCCAGGTCCGTGCCGCACGCCGGGACGGTCTGGTGGTGATCGACCGCCACCTGGTGTGCCAGCTGGTGCTGCGGCGGGTCCGGGGTCTACCGCCGGGCCGGGTCCTGCCGCGGCTGGCGGTCGCGGTGCTGGGCGCGGGGGTCGTGGTGGTTCTCGACGTTCCGGCCGAGACCGCCCATGCCCGGATTCTCGCTCGCGGGCAGGATGACGAGTCGCTGGAGTACCTGCGCGCGGCGCGGGCGGCCTACCTGGAGTTGGCCGGTGTCCGCGGCTGGGCCGTCGTGGACGCCACCGGGGAACCCGAGGCCGTTCTGGCCCGACTCAGGGGCCTGTGCTGACCCGCCCAACCACTGGTATTCCAGGGCCACGCTCGACCAGCACATCCGGGCACTGTCGGCCCGGAGCTTCTGACTGGTTTGCCATCCGGTGCAGGCGCCACGCGTGTCGTCATGCGCAGGAGGGGCGCCACGGTCAAGTCTGCGTGCTGCATCCCTCGCGGCGGGATGGAGCAGGTCCCCACGCGTGTGACGAGGCAGGCGTGGGGGCCGGGACCTTGTGCGCGGTGGAGGCTGGCCGTGTCATCGGCCGTCTGCACCGGGGTCATTGCCACTGCTCGAGAGGGGGCGAAGGGACTGCGCCTGCTGTCACCAGCTCGGCCTGCGCAGCTCGGACCGGACTCGTTCCCCGCGGGTACCGTGGGCTGATGGACCTGAACAGATTTGCACCGGGCCGGTTCCGCCAAACGGCGATCACCGTGGCTCATCGCACGGAGACGGGCATCCGGGACCGGCTGGCACGCCGAGCGGCCGGCCGTGGGTGGACCCCGGCGGTGCTCCCGTACTCCGGCTATGCCAGCGCGCAGCATGCTCGCGTGCTGGGACGGGTCGTCCTCGCCCCGGCATCGGTGGATCCGGCGGCCCGCCGCGGGATCTCCGGATGGCGGCGCCTGCTCACCCTGGAGAGCCCCGGAACCGAGGTGGAGATCGAGCTCGGTGGCACGAGGACCACGGTCACCAGCGACTCCGCCGGCATCATCGACGCCCGGCTGCCGTTGGACACCCCGCTGGAGCCGGGCGCCGGCACCGCCCTGCTGCATGT
Organism: Kocuria rhizosphaericola; assembly: GCF_044462205.1. Classification (NCBI taxonomy): domain Bacteria; kingdom Bacillati; phylum Actinomycetota; class Actinomycetes; order Micrococcales; family Micrococcaceae; genus Kocuria; species Kocuria rhizosphaericola. The sequence goes on from NZ_JBISWK010000098.1 coordinate 31,047, forward strand.
GCACGGCCGTGAGCAGGTGCCGGCGACCGTGCACGTCATGAGCGGCGAACCGGTGCGTGGGGTGGTCTGCGACATCGACGACACGGTCTGGGTCACTGGCATCTCCCATCCGGCCCGGGCGACCTGGCGCACCCTGCGCGGCTCCAGCTCGACCAGACAGTCGGTGCCAGGCATGGCCCGCCTGCTCCGGGCTGCCTTGGAGGGCCAGGACCATCCCGGGGTGGTGTATCTGAGCAACGGCCCGTGGAACTTCGTGGGCTCGGTCACCCGGTTCCTGGCACGGCACGACTTCCCGGCGGGGGCGGTCCTGATGACCGACTGGGGCATCACCCCGGACCGCTGGTTCCGCGACGGCCGGGAGCACAAGTCCTCCTCCCTCACCCGTCTGATGGAGGACCTGCCCCACCTCACGTGGGTGCTCGTCGGCGACGACGGCGAGCACGACCCTGCCCTCTACGGTGACCTGGCGAGGGCGCACCCCGGCCGCGTGGCGGCCATCGCCCTGCGCCAGGTCCGACGGGCCGCCAAGATCGGGGATGAGCAGGAGGCGGGCTCCGTCGACGGGGTCCCCGTCCTGCGCGGCGCCGACGGGGACAAGCTCCTGCCACTGCTGCGCGACGCGCTGCGCAACCGCCCACCAGCCGGCGGGAACAGTTGAGGCGGCAGCCCGGCCGCCCCCGGTGAAGGGACCGCCCNCCCATGGGCGGTCCCTTCACCGGGGGCGGGTTCAGACGGAGTTGTTGCCGCCGTTGCCGCGCCGGGTGTCCGGGGTGGTGGTCCCGGTGGAGGCCTGGGTGCCGGCCCGTGCCCCCTCCACGGACCCGGCCTCGGCCTCGGGGGTGGGCAGGGACTCCGGGCCCGGGCCTACCCCGGTGCGCTCGTACTCGTGGTGTGTGCCGTGGACGCGGTCCAGCAGATCGTGGAAGTGCTTCTCGGACTCGATGAGCTCGTCCCGGTACCGGGGGGAGATGGAGCCCATCTGCTCCTGGTAGCGGGCGGCCTTGGCGGCGAGCCGACGACGCTCCTCCGGGGACGCGTCCTGGGGCAGGGACACGTACTGCTCGGCGACGCTCTGCAGGGTGCTGATGATGCGCACGGCCCGTCCCTTGGGGCTGAACAGGGAGGCCAGGACGGTGACCACCAGCACGCCGATGATCACGGACAGGGACAGCCCGATGCTGATCTCCACGACGTCGACGTGTTCGCCGTTGTTGATGAAGGACAGGTTGTTCTCGTGCAGGGCGTGGATGATGAGCTTCACGCCGATGAAGCCGAGGATGATCGCCAGGCCCCAGGAGAGGTAGATGAGCCGGTCCAGCAGCCCGTCGATGAGGAAGTACAGCTGGCGCAGGCCCATCAGCGAGAACGC
>NZ_JBISWK010000099.1:0-11673 GCF_044462205.1 Kocuria rhizosphaericola
TTAGAGGTTCCGCCGATAGGTCATGGTCGTCGGGTTGGGCGGGTGTCCCAGCGTTGGGTGGTCCAGGCCTCGCGGAGGAGGCGTCGGGTGATGATGATGGCGTTGGCCAGTCCGATGAACGCCTCGATGACGCGGGTGCGGCGCTCGGTGCATATCGCCAGCTTCTTGAAGCCGCGGTTGTGCCAGGCATTGGTCCGTTCCACCACCCAGCGGGCGGTGTTCTGGAACGGGGCCGGGACGCCCTTGGTCGCGATCCGGCCCTCGCAGCCGAGCTCCTCCAACAGCTCCCGGGTGGGCCTGGAGTCGTAGCCGGCGTCCAGATGCACCGTGATCCGCTCGGGCAGCTCGAAGCCGAACCGGGACAGCGTCTCCAACGTGGGGCGCAGCAACGGGGAGTCGTGGCGGTTGGCCGGGGCCACGACGGTCCCGAGCGGGATCCCGGCACCGTCGGTGAGCACCGAGCGTTTCGTACCCTGTTTCCCGCGGTCCACCGGGGATCTTCCGGCGGTCTCGCCACCGCACGGGGCCTTGGTGATGCACCCGTCCACCGCCAAATTCCCCAGCTCGAGCCCGACCATCTTGTCGTAGGCGTGAAGGCAGGACTGTTCAAGGGCGGTGAAGATCTCCGCGGCGGTCCACTCGTCGCGTCGGCGTCTGATGGTAGTGGCCGAGCAGGTGGTGTCGGCGATCTTCTCGTAGGCAGCCCCGAGGACGAGGACCTGCACGAGCTTGTCGAACACCACCCGGTCCGGGATGCGTGGCCGGTGGCAACCCAACGGATGCTCGTCCGCCACAGGCGGGATCAGCACCTGGAACTGGTCCCCGATGGGCTCGATGATGCACGATGGAACGGCAGGCACGAGTGCTCCTGGTCAACACAATGATTCTCAACAAATCCGTGTTTACCAGGCCTCGTGCCTGTCTCATGCCGCCGTCCCACCACGCCTATCGGCGGAACCTCTTAGACAAGCCACACCCCACCCGGAGGCTCTCCTCACGTCAACACCCCCTGCTACCAACGTCCTGGCTGGGTACATCTAGGCGCCCGGCGTCCACCCCCGCGGACAAACCACGGAAACCGCCGGACCCCGTCTCGCAAGGGGCGATGTCACCGGCTGGAGGCTGTCACCAAATGCGGGGCGGCCGGGGCGCTGCTGATCTCGGGCTGCCCGTCGCCGGGGTGATTGGTGTTGTCCCCCTGCGGGTCCTGCGGTTCGGGGGTCCGGGTGGAGCTCAGATCCACGGTGACCGCCGCGTCCGGGAAGAGAGTGCGGGCCCGGGCGGTCATCCGGTGCAGTTCCCGCCGGTCTCCGGGGATCGGGGCCCCGGTGACGTCCAGGGTCACGGTATGGGCAGAGCGGTCGATGCGGACGATGACGGAGATGGTGCGGCTCATGGCCGAGACCTTTCCTAGCAGGGCCGCCCGAGGACGCCGGCTGTGTGATCCCCCCGGGGGGAGGTACCCCCACGGTAGGGCAGGCAGATGTGCAACCCCCTGGTATCTGCGCCGGTCACCGACCCGTTGGGCTTCGCCGTGGCCCCCGACAGGCCCGGCAGGGAAAAATCCGGCCACGACACGACCCTCGTCGACCAGCCTCCCGGGTGCTCCCCGCTGGGCCAGGCCAACCATGACGAGAAACCACCCCGTCGCTAACGCACGCTTTTCAACCCTCGTTGACGCCACGAGCTTCTACGGGCGGACCTACCCGGATTCGGGTACACCCCGGTCGGTGCGGAACCATCCGGGCCGCACCCGGATGTCCCAACGAGACAGGACAGACACACTGTATCGTCGTGCAGACACAAATCGGCCTGCGGTTCCACCGGAACTCATGGTTTGGGATGCTGGAAAGATCAGATTGTCCCATGCACCCGGTGCACGTGATCTGGGTCGACGCCTTCAGGAGCCCCCTCCTCCTGACCCTGCCACCCGCGCTCTGTGATCTCCGGGCGAAGGAACGGGCACAGGTCTGAAACGAGGGAGACCCGCGATGAACTCCAAACACGACGTGCAACGACTCCAGCCACAGGAGGCCGAAGAGCCCTTGCCACCGGCTCGGCAACGGTTCCTACAACGACGACACTCCGTGGACTGCCTCGGTGTTCACCGGGCCTGGAACCTCCAGCCCGGGGACTACTTCCACGGACGCACCATAGCCTCCGTGCGCGGGGTGGTGGGGTTAGCCTTCAGCCCGGTCGTGGTCCTGTCGTTCACCGGCAAGGATCCTGAGCACACCGCCCAGACCCGGATTGCGGCCGCCCACCCCGACATGGACGTCGGCTGTGACGACGTCTGGCGGGCCGCCCGCGCCTGGGTCCGAGACCACGGCTTGCACGAGGGGGACGCCGTGGACTTGGACCGGCTCCGAACCGAGGTCCTGGACGCCGCAAATCGAGTCGAACCACAGAACACGACCTAGGTATTCAGCCCAGAAACGCCCAAATAGGAACCCACACGGCAACGCCGTCCGCCCGCTAATCGGCCATATGTAAAGCGAGCCGAATCGCTCTTGCACCCGCGGTCCAGAGCCCCATCGGCAACCGTTCGGTCGACCCTGTGATTGCGGTTCGCCCCGATCCCAGGGCACAGGACGCCAAGGGTGAAGCCCCCGGGTCTAATGGAGGCAAACCAGTGCCTTCATCGAATCTGGAACGATTCGGTCAGCAGTTTTCGTAGCCGGTGATGGCATCGACCTTGGCCGCCGAGGCGCTGGTGGGATCGAAGGCGTAGCCGATCCATTCTTTGGCCAGGCGCCGGGCCAGCTCCAGGCCGATGACCCGCTGGCCCATGCACAGCACTTGAGCGTTGTTGCTGAGGATTGCGCGTTCCACCGAGTAGGAGTCGTGGGCGGTCACGGCCCGGATGCCGGGGACCTTGTTCGCCGAGATCGCCACCCCTAGGCCGGTGCCGCAGATGAGCAGCGCCCGGTCGGCCTCCCCGGCCGCGACCTTCCGGGCCGCCTCGACGGCCACGTGCGGGTAGTCGGTGTTCTCGGTCTTCGAGACCCCGACGTCGACCACGCTCTCGACCCGGTCGTCGGCCTCGAGGTCCTGGCGCAGGGCCTCCTTGTAGTCGAACCCGGCGTCGTCGCCGCCGATCACGATCCGCAATTTCTTGTTCTCGCTCATCGTTTGGTCTCTTCCTTCACTGCGTGGTTCGTGAACACTTCGGCATCCTGGCCAAGGGCGGTCAGGATCAGTGCCATGGAGGTCGCACCGGCGTCCGGGGTGCCCAGGCTCTTCTCGGCCAGGGGCCGGGCACGGCCCACCTTGGGCGTCAGCTCTGCCGTTGCCGCCGCCTGACGGGTGGCGGTCTCGGCGGCGGCACGCCAGGCGTCCAGTGGCCCTGTGGCCTGCTGGAGGGAGGAGCGCAGTTCGTCGGTGAACGGCACCAGTGCATCCAGCAGGGTTTTGTCCCCCACCGAGGCGCCGCCGAGGTCTTGGATGGCGCGGGTGAAGTTGCCGGTTGCCTGCACGAGGTCCTGCCGGTCGAAGGCATCTGTTTCGTCGGACAGGGTGCGGCCGGCGGCTTCCAGCGCGGCTCCCCACAGGACTCCGGAGGTTCCGCCGGCGCGGGCGGCCCACGCTCGTCCCGCGGTGCGCAGCAGCCATCCGGCTCCGGCCGCACCGTGCACTTCCTCGGCGGCGTTCAGGGCGGCGGTTGCGCCCTTGACCATGCCCCGGCCGTGGTCACCGTCGCCGGCTATGGCGTCGATGTCGCCCAGCTCGCTTTCATGGTTTTTGAGCGTGCCGTGGACCGTGCGCAGCCCTGCCAAAACGTTCTCGGCGAGCTCTTTCGAAGCACGGCCGGCGGTGGGCACCTGCTGAGGATCCACGGCACCTGGCGCAGCGGTGTCCTCGGTGGAGGAGATGAGGCCCTGGAGGGGCACCTGTTGCTTGCGGTAGGCCGGGGTATAGGCGTCGGCCGTCCAGTAGGTCTCGAGCTCGTCGGTGAGCCAGAAGAGGGTCAGGGAGCATCCGCCCATGTCCAGGCTGGTGACGAGTTCGCCGACTTCGGGGTCGATGATGTGGTAGCCGCGTTCGCGCAGCAGGGGGGCGATCGCTCCCCACAGGAGGAACAGCTCCTCGTACTTGGTGGTGCCCAGTCCGTTGAGGATGACGCCGATACGGTCTCCCCCATTGCTCGGAGCGTGCTCGAGCACGGAGGTGACGAGGGTCTGTGCCAACTCGTGGGCGGTGGGCAGTGGTTCGTCCCGGATGCCGGGCTCACCGTGGATGCCCAGACCCAGCCCCAGGTGCCCCTCCGGCACGGTGAACAGCGGCTCGTGGGCTCCTGGCATGGTGCATCCGCTGAAGGCCACGCCCAGGGTGCGGGTGGCGTCGTTGGCGGCGTGGCCCACCCGTTCGACCTCGTTGAGGTCCAGGCCTGCTGCCGCGGCTGCGCCCATGGCCTTGAACACGGTGAAGTCCCCGGCGATGCCCCGGCGCTGGTGCTCTTCTGCGGCCGAGGCGATGTCGTCGGTGATCACCACGATCCGGGTGCCGATTCCTTCGTCGTTGAGCTGACGGGCGGCGAGGCCGAAGTTCATGTTGTCGCCGGCGTAGTTGCCGAAGGTGAGGATCACTCCCCTGCCCTGGTCGGAGGCTTTGGCGACCGAGTACACCTGGGCTGCCGAGGGTGAGGTGAAGATGTTCCCCACCACTGCCCCGGTCGCGAAGCCGGGCCCCACCAGACCGGCGAAGGCCGGGTAGTGACCGGAGCCTCCTCCGACGACCACCGCCACCTGCGGGTCCCCTGAGCGCAGCGCAACCACTCCACCCGGCACCTCCCGGAGACGATCGGCGTAGAGGTCCACGAATCCGGCGAGCTGGTCGTCGCTGAATTCGCTGGGATCGTTGAAGATCTTGGTCATCACAAGGCACTTTTCGCGTTAGGGGTCATCGTTGCTTCAACATCTCCGGTGGTACTGATGCGCGGGTCTCGGAAAGCCCATGAGCCAGCCGTGCGTTGAGGATCGGCGTCGCAGTCACCACCGCGCCCTGGCAGTACGTCCGCCGAGCATCGGCGGACCGTATCAACAGGGTTGTCGCGCTTATCTGCCGAGGCTCGTCAGGGCAGGAATGAAGGTGACGGCGAGAAGACAGAGCACCGATACCGCGTAGAAGGGGACCAGGGCCTTCACCGTCTGCTCGATCGGGATCTTCCCGATCGAGGTCGAGATGTACAGGGTGGTGCCCACCGGTGGTGTGAACAGGCCGATCCCGAGGTTGAGGATCATGATCAGACCGAGCTGGATCGGGTCGAGCCCGATCGCCGTGGAGATCGGCAGCAGCACCGGGGTGAGCAGCAGAATGGCCGGCGACATGTCCAGGAACGCGCCCACGACCAGCAGCAGCAGGTTGATCATGAGAAGGATGACGATGGGCGAGGCCACGTTCGCCAGCACGTTCTGCGCAAGCAGCTGCGGCGCCTGCTGGACCGTCAGGAACCAGCTGAGCGCTTCGGACATCATGATCAGCAGCATGACCACGCCGGTCGCGGCGGCCGTGTTGATCAAGGAGTGGATGATCCCCTTCAAGGAGATATCGCGGTACATCAGTCGGATCAACAGCGCGTACACCGCGGAGAGCACAGCCACTTCGGTCACCGTCGCGATACCGCCGAGCAGGACCACGCGGATCATGATGATCGGCATCAAAATGGCCGGCAGCGCGAGGAACACATCCTTCAGAAGGTTCTTCTTGGTGAACTTCATCTTGATGCGGGGAAAGCCCTGCTTGACGGCCACCGCCCAGCAGACGATGAAGTAGGCGGTGGCCAGCAGCAAACCGGGAATCAGGCCGGAGAGGAAGATCGCTGCGACCGAGACGCCGGAGGTGGCGGCGAACAGGATCATCGGAATGGACGGCGGGAGAATGACGCCGATGACCGAGGAGGACGCGTTGACCGCTGCGCTGAAGGGGGCGGGATAGCCGACCTTCTTGCTCCAGGGGATCAGGACCGAGCCGAGGCCCGACGCGTCGGCCACTGCCGAGCCCGACACGCCGGAGAACACGACCGAGGTGGCCACGCTGGCATGGCCCACGCCGCCGCGGAACCGGCCGATCACCTTGGTGGCCAGACCGATCACGGTTTGGCCCAGCTTCCCGCTGGCCAGCAGGTCGGCCGTGAGGATGAAGAAGGGTATCGCCAGGAACAGGAAGTTCGAGGCCGGTGCGAAGGACTGCTGGGCCACGATCTGCAGCGGAGCAGTGCCCACCAGGGCGATGCCGGCCAGGGTGGAGAGCAGGAGAGCGAAGGACACCGGGATGCTGAGCAGCAGCAGCACGAGGAACAGGGCGATCGCTACGACGACCTCAAACATTGACGATTCCCTTCGGATGCGGGACGTTGCCCCGGAAGGCCGCAAAGAGGCGCGCGGCGGACTGCACCGTCAGACTGACGGCCATGTAGATGTAGGCGCCGAAGCTGATCATCATGGGCAGTCCGAGGATGGGCGAGCTCTGCCCCATGTACGGGCGGATCATCAGCGTGGAGATGTAGACGAGGAATCCCAGGGTCAGGGTCGACACCGCCCACACGAAGATGTCCAGGTAGCGGCGTTTGCGGTCGGCCAGCTTGTTGGCGAAGTAGTCCACCGCCAGGTGCCCGCTGCGTCCCATCGCGGCGACCACCCCGCCGGCGATCAGCCACGGGAAGGCGAACGCCGGGATCTCGACGGCGAATCCCAGGCTGGTGTTGAACGCGAACCGGAGGATGACGGCGACCAGGAGCAGGACGCCGATCACCACGAAGGCGAGGATGGACACCACCCCGCCCAGGTAGGTGGCCCACAGGTTGATCCTGTCCGTCACGAGGGTGAACGGGTTGGGTTGGGCGATGGGCTGCGGGTTGTCCGGATCGAAGTCCGCTTCCGCCTCTTCAAGGTCGGGTTGTTGTGTCATCGGGTCAGCCCTGGAAATCCGCTCGGGTGGCGTCGGCCTCGTCGACGATCTGCTCGACGAACTCGGGGTAGTCGGCGGACCACTTGTCGTACACCCCGGTCGTCGCCTCCCGGAACGGGGCCAGCTCGGGCGTGGTGATCTCCATGCTGTCCTCGAGCTCCGTGCGCAGTTCCTCGGTCTGCTCCTCCATCAGGTCACGCTGCATGTCGCGGGCCTCGTCGGCAGCCGTCTGCACGGCTTCCTGCTGTTCCGCAGACAGGGAATCCCAGGCGGTCGTGCTGATGATCAGCGGGGTCACTTCGTACTTGTGCCCGGTCAGGGCGAGGTGGTCCTGGACCTCGTGAAGTGCGTTCGCGTGGATGTTCGGGATCGGGTTCTCCTGCCCGTCCACAGCCCCCTGCTGGAGGGCCAGGTACAGCTCGTTGAAGGCCATCGGCGTCGGGTTCGCGTCCAGGGCGTTGAAGATGTCGATGGTCATCGGGTCTTCAGGAGTGCGGATCTTCAGACCGGCCACGTCCTCGGGAGTGTTGATCGCAGTGTCACCGGTGGTGATGTGACGAATGCCGTTGTCCCACCACGCGAGAACCTTGAATCCCTCCTCCTCCGCCTTGGCGGCGATCTCGTCCCCGATGGGGCCGTCAACGACGGTGTGAGCGTGCTTCGAGGACTCGAAGAGGAACGGAAGCCCGAACAGCGCCACTTCGGGAACGCTGGTGGACACCACTCCTTGCGAATTGGCGGTCATGTCCAGGGTGCCGGACGCCAGGGAGACCATCATCTCGGCGTCCGAGCCGAGCTGCTCCGCGCCCTGGACCTGGACCGTCACGGCGGATTCAGTGTTCTCGGCCACCTGCTCGGCGAAGAACGTGGCGGCCTCGGACCGGGGGTTGGTCGGGCTGGCGCCGTGGCCGAGCAGAAGCTGCTTGCTGGCGCCCTCCTCCCCGCCTCCGCAGCCTGCCAGGGACAGGCCGGCAACGACGGCGATCGCGAGGACGCCGGAACGGACACGTCGCTTGGCGCTGGGTCGCGCTGTGTTCGGCTTCATGAGGGTAAACCTTCCCGTAGTTCGAGGAACGAAGTCTTGCCGTGGCATGGAGGGCGAGCGGCCCGGCGGCGGCGACATCTGTCACGGCGTTCAGGTGCCTACCCACGGTGTTCTGGGGTGGCGGCGGGAAGACCCGCACGGTGACCCCGGTTGCACTGTCCCCGACGGCCGAAGATCGACCGTGTGGAGCCTTTCCGCCCGTTGACTGTTAACAGTCAACGAAGCGTTTCGTGAAGTGTGACACGGGCCACGCTCAGGACGCAAGGGGTGTTTCCATCGCCTGACCAAATTGCCGATGGCACGTTGGGTCGAATCAGGGAAAAGGGCGCCCGGGCATGGCAGGTTGGCCCTGGGTGCTTCGTCGGTACTCGTGACGGCGGTCGTCGAGTCGTGTCCGCGCCGAGTACACAGGTGCGGGCATGGTCTCGTGCCAGGGGGAGGAACACTTCAGGACGACCGGCGAACCAGGTCGATGCCCCGGCAGGTCACGTCGCCTGAACCGGTCGATGTCCACGGTTCCGGCCATTTCGGCGTCGTGCTGGTTCCTCGGGAATCCCAGCTTGGGGCAGCCTCGTGGCTGAGGCGGCGGCTGGTGCTGTGCGTGCTGCGCGAGTGGTCAGGCGACCAGGTTGGTGGCGGCTTCGTCCATGTGGGTGAGCATGTAGTCAGCGGCTGTCGCGGCGTTTCCGGCGGCGACGACGTCGACGATGGCGGTGTGCCGGTCCACGCGCATGTTGCCAACCGCTCGTTCCATGCCGGCCCACATGAACGACATCCGGATGGAGCCCTCGAGAGCTTGCCAGGAGTGGAGGAGCATGGCGTTGCCGGTGAGCTGGCACAGGGTGCGGTGGAAGTTCAGGTCGGCCTCGATGCGCTCCTCCAGTGTGTGGTCCACGGCCTCCTCCATGGCGCGCACCGCCTCACGCAGCGTGGCGACGGCCGCATCACGATGCTCCGCTTGACTCAGTGTGCGGACCGCCAGGGACTCGAGGGCGGCGCGGACGGCGAAGATGTCGAGGATTTCCTTGGCGTCCAGACTGCGCACGGCCAGCCGGCCGCGGGCGCCGGCTGCGATGAGGCCTTCCTGCTGGAGCTGGCGCATGGCCTCGCGCAGGGTGCCTCTACTGATCTGCAGCTGCTCGGACAGTTCCGTCTCCACCAGATGAGTGCCCGGGGGCAGCTCGCCGGTGGTGATGGCGCGGCGCAGCGCTGTCAGAGCCTGTTGGCGCAGATTCACCTTGGCCAGTCCGGCCAGGGCCGCTGTCTGAGTGGTCATCGGGGCCGTCCTTCATGAGCTCGGGAGGGGGAAAGGCTGCAGTAGTAGGTCTCTGGCGCGAGGGGCGCTTGCCACCCCCTGCAGGGATCGTGGCGCAGGAAGGCTCGACGCCTTGCGCGCCTCCTCAGCGCCCGCCCCACCGGCCGGCACCCGAAGAAATGCCTCTGGGCTGAGCCGACTATGCCTTGATCATACGTGCCGGTTAACCGTTGACGGTGTGCTGTCGCCAGTACAGCAGTCGACTGTCGTGCCGGGGCACCGGCTCCGGCATCCGAACCTAGGGAGTCCGATCGCTTGCAGCAAAGAACGTGACGTGCTTCACTGTTAACAGTCAACCATCAACATAAGACGTTGTTCTCATTCCCAGTAGCGATGTCGGCGGTTGAGCAGCACCCGGAGCGACAGGGGCCGATCCGGGTGAAAAGGCCCCGTCGGTGCTGAACGGCACCGCGGACGCAGGTCCTTGCAATCCCCTCGCACCCATCACTCGCCCCACACCCCACATCACTCGAGGTGAAGCTCATGACAACAACCACCGAACCGACTCCGGTCGAGGCCGAACGTCTCCAGCGGATCAAGGAGGCGGCCTTCCGCATCCGGACCAACGCACTGATCCAGGGCGAGGTGCAGGGGCAGGGCTACATCGGTCAGGCCCTGGACATCGCCGATGTGCTGGCGGTGCTCTACGCCGACCAGCTGAATCTGCGCCCGGAGGACCCGGAGTGGGAGGGCCGGGACCGGTGCCTGCTCTCGATCGGCCACTACGCCATCGCCCTCTACGCGGCGCTGGCCGAGGCGAAGTTCCTGCCGCTGGAGGAGCTGGAGACCTACGCGACCGACGACTCCCGGCTGCCGATGTCGGCGATGGCCTCCTACACCCCCGGGGTGGAGATCTCCGGGGGGTCCCTGGGCCACGGTCTGGTCGTCGCCAACGGCGTCGCCCTGGGGCTCAAGCGCAAGAACAACCCGGCGTTCGTCTACAACATCCTCTCCGACGGGGAGCTCAACGAGGGCTCCACCTGGGAGGCCGCCGCGGTGGCCGCCCACCACGAGCTCGACAACCTGATCGCGATCGTGGACTTCAACGACCAGCAGGCCGACGGCAAAAGCCAGGACATGCTGGGCATGGAGCCGATCGGGGGCAAGTTCGAGTCCTTCGGCTGGATCACCCGCCGGGTCGACGGCAACGACGTCGCCGCCGTGCTCACCGCCCTGGAAGAACTGCGGAGCATCGAGGCGAACCAACCGCGGTGCCTGATCGCCAACACCAAGCTCGGCAAGGGCGTGGACTTCCTGGAGAACCGCGAGAAGCTGCACTTCATGACCGTCGCCGCCGACGAATGGCAGACCGCCCACGACCGACTGAAGGAGTCGTCCCAGGCATGAACACCACCCCGAACACCCCGCAGAAGAAGAGACTGACCTCCGACGCGATGAGCGCCTCCCTCGCCAAGGAGGGACAGCGGACCACCGCGGCCCCCTTGGGTCACGCCCTGGTGGAGCTGGCCGAGCGCGACGAGCGGATCGTGGGCCTGTCGGCGGATCTGGCCAAGTACACCGACCTGCACATCCTGCGCGACGCGATGCCCGACCGGTTCTACCAGGTCGGCATGGCCGAGCAGGCCCTGCTCGGGGCCGCCGCCGGTCTGGCCATGGAGGGCTTCGTGCCCTTCGCCTCCACGTACTCCGTCTTCGCCACCCGCAGGGCCTACGACTTCCTGTGCCTGGACATCGCCGAGGCGAACCTGAACGTGAACATGGTCTGCGCCCTGCCCGGGCTCACCACCGGCTACGGGCCCTCCCACCAGGCCACCGAGGACGTGGCGATCCTGCGCGGGATGCCCAACCTCACGATCGTGGACCCCTGCGACGCGGTGGACATCGAGCAGGCGGTAACGCAGCTCGCCGCCCACGACGGGCCCACCTACATGCGCATCCTGCGCGGGAAGGTGCCGCGGGTGCTCGACGAGTACGACTACACCTTCGAGCTCGGCAAGGCCAAGCTCATCCGTGACGGGGCCGAGGTCCTGCTGATCTCCACCGGACTGATGACCGAGCGCGCCCTGGAGGCCGCCAAGGCCCTGGAGGCCGACAAGGTGGACGTGGCGGTGCTGCACGTGCCCACCCTCAAGCCCCTGGACGAGGCCACCATCCTGGCCGAGCTCGCCAAGGACCGGCTGGTGCTCACGTGTGAGAACCACACCGTCATCGGAGGGCTCTTCGACGCCGTCGCCCACACGGCCGTCCGCGACGGGGTGCTACGCCAGATCACCCCGATCGGGCTGCCCGATGAGTTCCTCGACGCCGGGGCCCTGCCCACCCTCAACGACCGCTACGGGGTCTCCACGGCCAAGATCGCCGAGAAGGTCCGGTCCCTGCTCCACCCCCGCCACACCGAACGCGTGGACTGAGCACAGCGGGACGAAGCACAGCGCAGCGGTGAGGG
>NZ_JBISWK010000100.1:0-5227 GCF_044462205.1 Kocuria rhizosphaericola
CCGTCCGGCCCTCACCGCTGTGCTCACCGCCCGAGCGGGCTGAGCCGGCGCCGCTCAGGCGCTGCGCGCGGGATGCGGCATCCTCCAGAGGGCGTGCTCGCAGGCGTGGACCAGGGTCCGGTCGCGCAACGGGCCGTCCAGGATCCACAGCACTCCCAGCCGCGGGCTGACCACGTCCACCACGCCCCGCTGGTGCACCGTGTCCCAGTGCCGGATCTCCACGACGTCACCGGCCCGGAGATCGGACAGGTCGTGGATCCGGACCCCCGTCGATCCGTGGCCGGCAGGCGGACCAAAGGTGAGAGAACGGTGCATGGTGTCTCCTGGAGTGGTGATGCCGCCGCCTCCCCGCAGGTGCGGGGAGGCGGCGGGAACGAAGCGGGTGAACCGCTTTAGTGCATGTGGCTTCCGCCGTTGATGTCGAGGGTCACTCCGGTCAGGTAGGCGGAGTCCTCGGCGGCGAGGAAGGTGATGGACGCGGCGATCTCCTCGGTGGTGGCCGTGCGCCCGACCGGGATGCCGGCCGCGATGGCGGCCTCCTGCTCGTCGGTGCTGCCGACGCGGATGTTGGTGTCGACCGCCCCGGGGGTCACCGCGTTGACCGTGACGCCGGTCGGGCCCAGCTCGCGGGCCAGCGCCTTGGTGAAGCCGAGGATCGCGGCCTTGGCCGCGGAGTAGGGGACCTTGCCGAAGACCCCGCCGCCGCGCTGGGCGGAGACGGAGGACATGTTCACGATCCGACCCCAGCCGGCCTCGATCATCTCGGGCAGGAACGCCTTGGTGACCAGGTAGGTGCCGGTGGCGTTGACGTCCATGACCTTGTGCCACAGCTCGAGGGTGGTCTCCAGGAACGGGACCGGGGAGGTGATCCCGGCGATGTTGACCACCGCCCCCACCGGCGGCAGATAGCCGGCGGCGACTTCGGCGGCCACCGCGTCTCGGGCAACGGTCACCGAGGCCTCGTCCGCGACGTCGATCGCGTGCCCGAAGGCCGGCACGCCGCACTCCTGTCCGATGTCCTGGGCGACCTGGGCGGATTTCTCGGCGTCGAGGTCCAGGATCACCACGCCCCATCCTTCACGGGCGAAGCGGCGGGCGGTGGTGACTCCGATGCCCTTCTCGGAGGTGGCTCCGGTGATGACGGCGGTGCGCTGGGTGGTCGACATGGTGCTCCTAGGGGTGATGGTGGATGGGTTCTACAGCAGGGACGTGATGTACTCGGCGGCCGCGCGGGTGGCCGCCGGGCGCTGGTCGTTGGTGACGTCGCGGGTCTCGAGCTCGAGCGAGAAGTGGCCGGTGTACCCGGCGCGCTCGAGAGCGTCCAGGCCGGCGGCGAAGTCGGCCTCGCCATTGCCGATGCTCAGGTTGATGTTTCCCGCGGTGGCGTCGCGCAGGTGCACGTGGGTGATCCGGTCGGCGAAGGTCTCCACGAAGCGCACGGGATCCCCGCCGGAGGCGACGATGTGGCTGAAGTCCATGACCACGCCCACGCCGTTGCCCTCCAGCTCGTCCGTCAGCTGCTGGGCACGCTCGGTGTTCCAGCACAGCCGGAAGAAGTGCAACGACTCGCACCACAGCTCCACACCGGCGGCGGCCGCCCGCCGGGACGCGCGGGCCAGTTCCTCGGCCACCGCCCGGATGTCCTCCTCGAGGGACCGGACCGGCTCGTGCTCGAGCGCCCCGCAGGGCAGGACCAGGGCATCGGCGCCGACAGCGGCCGTGAGCTCCAGGAGCATCTCCAGGTGCTCGCCGCGCTCTGCGCGCTGGCGCTCGTCCAGCACAGCGTTGAGGTCCCCGACGTCCCCGTTGACCGAGCGCACGCGCAAGCCAGAAGCTTGAACCTCGGCGGCCACCCGGTTCACCGCGGTGCCGTCGAGCACGTAGGGAACGTGGTCACAGACCCCGGGCAGGGCCCCCAGATCGATCTCCTCGAAGCCGAGCCCGCCGATGGTGCCCAGCGCCTCGGGCAGCGATTGGTGCCGGAAACTGATGGATGAACAGCCCAGTCGGGAAGAGAACATGCGATGCGGATCCTTGCCTGAAGCCGTGCAGACGTTGTGCCACAGATCACGTTACAGCCGCCGACTGTTGACAGTCAACATAAAAGGAGGAGATGGATGGTCATCACCTCGAGCGAAAAGACCACAGTCAGTGGGATCTGGAAGGCGGGAACCATGGACGGACGGCTTCCGGCGCCCTCCAGCGCCTGACGAACAACTCCCGTTCCTGCAAGGTCAGCGCCAGCAAGGAGAACCGTTCCTGGGATGCTGGAGTCATGAACTCACAGCCCTCCTTCGTGGCCCCCGCGTCCCCGCCCGTCCGAGGCCCCGTGCCGGAGGGTGGGGAGCCCAGCAGGCACGTCATCGTGCTCCCCGGAGGGGGGTACGCCGGTCATGCGGACAACGAGGCGGAGCCCATTGCCGAGTGGCTGGGGCAGCTCGGCCTCTCAGCAACCGTGTTCCGCTACCCGGTGCACGCTGAGCACCCTGCCCCACTGGAAGCAGTACGGGCGGAGATTCGCCGGCTCAGGGCGGCTGGTGTCGAGCGGGTCGCCTTGTTGGGATCGTCGGCGGGTGGCCACCTGGCCGGCCATGCCGCTCTGAGCGCCTCACCTTCGGACCCTGAACGGGTCGACGCGGTGGTCCTGTGCTACCCGGTGGTGTCCATGGAGCTCGACACCGACAAGGGCAGCCAGCAGGAGCTCCTGGGCACCGCTCCCAGCGCCGAGGCACGGGCCGCGACCTCCCTGGACCGCCTGGTGACGGCGGCGGCGCCACCCTTTTTCATCTGGCACACTGCCGACGACCCCTCGGTGCCGGTGCGGCACTCGTACCTCCTGGGCCAGGCGCTGGCACGCCAGGGAGTGCCCCACGCCCTGCACGTCTTCCCCGCCGGAGCCCACGGTCTCGGGCTGGCCGAGGACGCGGGGGAGCCTGAAGCCTGGCCGGCACTGTGTGCAGCATGGCTGTCCGTCTCGGGATGGCTCGAAGCGCCCGGGACGCACCGCGCAGCGGGCACATGATCGAACTGCACCCCTGCCCTGATCCGCGGCACACCTCGATGACACCCCTCTGGTGATGAGCGCGGGTATCTATCCTCGGACACCACCACATCAGCTGCCCCCCAGATGGTCGGTCCTCTATGCGAGGAAATCACCTCGGCGCAGGAGCGGCCGCGGAGACGCTCCCATCTCCCGCGTCAGCGTCGGAGTCTTCGGTCTCGTCCGCCGGCGCACGAACCCGGGCAGCACGTGGTACGCGGTCACCGATGACGCCCGGCCGGATCGTGGTCGGCCTCGTCGAGCTCCATGCGTTCGAGGATCGTGGCCGAGATCTCTTCGACGGACATGGAGGCGGAGTTGACGTGGGGGATGCCGTTCAGCGCGTACATCTCCTCGGCATTGCGCAGTTCCCAGGAGCACTGGGCGAGAGAGGAGTAGACGGTCGACGGCCGCCGCTCCTGACGGACCTGGCTGAGCATGAGGGGCTGCGAGGTGAGTCCGAAGCACTTCCTCAGGTGGGGTGCCACGGGGGTCGGCAGGGCCCGCCGCTCGAAGTCCTGGTCCACCAGCGGGAAGTTGGCGACGCGGATCCCGTGCTGCAGGGCCAGGTACATGGTGGTGGGGGTCTTGCCGCAGCGCGAAGGGGCGATGAGGATCAGGTCGGCACGCTCGAGGGCCCGGATGGACTGACCGTCGTCGTGCTCCATGGCGTACTCGACCGCCGCCATCCGGGACTGGTAGCGCAGGGCGTCCCCGAGCCCGTGGGCTCTTCCGGGCTGGAGGTTCGCCGTGGCGTGCAGCGCGGATTCGAGCTGTGGGAGGTGGGTGCCGAAGAGGTCCACGAAGAAGCCCTGGCTGCCGGCGAGGATGTCGCGGATGTCCGGGTCGACGACGGTGGAGAACACGACCGGCATCCGTCCGGTGGCCGCGACGGCGTCGATGCGGGCCGCGACCTGGCGTGCCCGCTCCACGGTGACGATGAAGGGCACGGTGTGGCGCTCGAAGCGCTGTTCCGGGAACTGCGTGATCAAGGTGTTGCCCAGCGTCTCGGCGGTGATCCCCGTGCCGTCCGACAGGAAGAACGCCACCGGGCAGGTGTCGGTCACTGGTGCATGTGCCTCTCTTCTCGGTGCCCGCGGTGCCCGTGCCGGCGCGCCTAGCTGTACCCAGCCAGGACGTTGGTAGCAGGGGGTGTTGACGTGAGGAGAGCCTCCGGGTGGGGTGTGGCTTGTCTAAGGCCCACATCCACCACGGAGGCTCCCGTGTCCCACCGTAACGCCCGCACCACCGTCCACGGCAGGCTGCTCATCGTCTCCCGGCATCGGTCCGGGATGCCCAAGTCCCACATTGCCAAGGCCATGGGGATCTCGCGCAAGTGCGTGGCCCACTGGATCGCCCGCGACGACACCGAGGGCGAGGCCGGCCTGCACGACCGGTCCTCGCGCCCGCACACCACCCCGACCCGCACCTGCACGAGCACGGAGCAACGGGTCCTGGCGCTGCGCGCCAGGACCCGGCAGGGCCAGGACTGGATCGGGGGCGAGCTGGGCATCCCGGCACGCACGGTGGGCCGGATCCTGGCCCGCCACCAGGTCCCGTACCTGCGGGATCTGGACCCGCTGACCGGGGAAGTCCTCCGGTCCTCGAAGACGACCGCGGTGCGCCACGAACGCGAGCATCCGGGCGAGCTGGTGCACATGGACGTGAAGAAGCTCGGGCGGATCCCTGATGGTGGCGGGTGGCGGGCCCTGGGCCGTGCGAACGCGGTCAGAGATCGCCGCCACGGGCCCGGCTTCGACTACGTGCACACGGTGGTCGATGACCACTCGAGGCTGGCGTACTCCGAGATCCACGCCGATGAGAAGGGCACCACCTGCGCGGGGTTCCTGACCCGGGCGGCCGCCTACTTCGCCGCCCACGGGATCCCGAGGATCGAGCGGATGATGACGGACAACGCCTTCGCCTACCGCCACTCCACGGCCGTGCGGGCGGTCGTCGCCGCGCTGGGGGCCAAGCAGGTGTTCATCCGCCCGCACTGCCCGTGGCAGAACGGCAAGGTCGAGCGCCTCAACCGCACCCTGGCCACCGAGTGGGCTTACCGGCAGGTCTTCACGAGCAACGACGAACGCACCGCGGCCCTTGCCCCCTGGATCGAGTACTACAACACTGAAAGACGCCACAGCGCACTCGGCGGACTCCCGCCGCTCAGCCGCCTGCGACCAACCT
>NZ_JBISWK010000101.1:0-52934 GCF_044462205.1 Kocuria rhizosphaericola
GGCGCGCCGGCCGCGGCTGAGCCGGGAGGTGGTGCTCACCGCGGCCCTGGCCCTGGTGGACGCCGAGGGCCTGGAGGCCCTCACGATGCGCCGGTTGGGCAACGAGCTGGGCCGGGATCCCATGGGCCTGTACCGCTATGCGAAGAACCGGGCGGATCTGCTGGACGGGATCACCGAGCTGGTGCTGGACCAGCTGGTCATTCCCACCGACGGGGCGGACTGGCAGGAGCAGCTGCGCGCCACCGCCCACGACTTCCGCGACCTGGCACTGGCCCACCCGCACGTGGTGCCGCTGCTGGTGACCCGGCCGCTGTCCACCCCGCTCGGGTTGCGGCCGCTGGGCACCCTGCGGCCCCTGGAGAACATCCTGGCCCTGCTCATCGACGCCGGCTTCGCCCCGGCCGATGCCCTGCACGTCTACCGGGCCTACTACGGGTTCCTCTACGGGCACATCCTCAACGAGCTCCAGGAGATCGTCGTGGACGCGGAGGAGAACGAGTCCCTGCTGCGCCTGGGCCTGCACCGGCTGCCCGCGCGCCAGTTCCCCCTCCTGCGCGCCATGGCCCCGATCCTGGCCGACTACGACGGGGCCGGTGAACTCGACCAGGGCATCACCATCCTGCTGGGCGGTCTCCTCGCCCAGCTGCACCCCGCTCCGGCCGCACCCGGCAGCGCCCCGACCGCGACGTCCCAGGACACCGCCGGGGCAGTCGCGGGCGGCCCGACACATGCCGACCAGCTCGATGCCTCACCCCTGAGACCTGACCCGCTTGCTCCCTGACCTGTTCGAACCGTTGCCTCCAGGAGTTCCCATGACCACCATCGCCTCAGAGCCCACCGGCCACAATGATTCCCGGACTCCGCCCGTGCCCCATGCCGTCCTGCCCGCCCCGGGCATGACCCAGGGACCCCGGCGGACACCGGGCAGCCGCCTGGGCCCGACCGAGGACTTCCCGGAGGACCTGGCCGGACTGGGCATGGGCGACCTGCAGGTGCTGCACTCGAGGATCACCCGCCAGCTCGACCACGACTACCTCACCGACCCCGCCGGGCCCCATGTCTCGACCATGGACCGGTGCTGTGAGTTGACCGCCGAACTGGATGCCCGCGACGGCGCATGAGACCGCAGGACCCAGCACGAGCCCTGACCGACAGGCACACCATGAACACCGCCCACGCCCCAGAACCCACCGACACCACGGCTCCCCCCGTCCGCCGGTTCGACACCATCTGCCTGATCTTCAATCCGCACAGCACCGGGGACGCCCCCGAACTGGCCGCGAAGCTGCGCGAGCAGCTGATTCAGCACCTGCCTGACACCCCGGAGATCCGCATGCTCCCGACCGAGCACGCCGGGCACGCCGTGGACCTGGCCCGAGAGGCCGCCGGCACCCCCAACACCCTGATCGTCTCGGTCAGCGGCGACGGGGGCTACCACGAGATCGTCAACGGCGTCATGGCCGCCGGGACCACCGACACCGTGTGCGCGGTGCTGCCCGCCGGCAACGCCAACGACCACCAGCGCACCGCCGCCCGACAACCCCTGGCCCAGGCCATCGCCGAAGGCCGGGTGCGGCAGATGGACCTGCTCCACCTGTCCACCGGGGCCGGACCCGGGGCCCAGGCCGTCCACGCCCACTCCTACATCGGCTTCGGACTGACCCCGGTGGTGGCCCTCGACCTGGAGAAGGGCAACAAAGGGGCCTTCAAGGAAATGGTGTCGGTGGTGCGGACCTTCGCCCGGTTCCGGCCCTTCCGCATCCAGCACACCGACGGCACCCGGCAGAACATCGACAGTCTCCTCTTCGCCAACATCCCCCGGATGGCCAAGCACGCCATCCTCAGTGAAGCTCAGGACCGCCCGGCCGACGGGCGCTTCGAGGTGATCCTCTTCCCGCACACCGCCAAGTGGCGCGTGCTGCTCAAGGCCGCCCGCGCTGCCACCACCGGGCTGGGGAACCAGCCCAGCGTGGCCCGCTACGAGTTCACCGCCCTCAAGCCGATGCCCTACCAGCTCGACGGGGAGGTCCGCTCCGTCCCCGCCCGCACCAGGGTGCGCGTCGAGTCCGCCCCCTCGGCCCTGACCGTCATCGGCTGAACGACCCGCTGCCGTCATCCGCAACCGTGCCCTGCCTGCGACACCGAACGGTGGCGTTGCTCCGGGTGGCAGTCCGAAGAACGACAACGACGTGCAGCAGCCTGCGTCCGGGACGCTTTTCTTCTGCTACAGGGGTGGTCACGGGACGTTGCTGGACCAGACCGGCGCGACGCCGAACCCGGCGTCCTGGCTGGTCCCTCTGCGGGCGTCCGGCCAGCGACTCGCGGCGGCCGCGGGGCTGCCGAGCATCGTGGCGGACTTCCAGAACCAGCCGTGATCCGTCCTGTGGGGTCGACCTCCAGCAGAAGCCCTCGCGCAAACTGCCCCTGGACGTTGACCGGGGCGTCATTGGCCCCTCCCGGAGAACGATCGGAAGCGGGTGACCGCAGATGTTTCGATGGCTCCTGGACATTTTCGACGACAGCCCTCTGATGCCGCCCGTGCTCCGCAGCCTTTGCGGCCACTCGACCTCTCTCGACCGGCAGTGGCACGCCCTCGGCGGCATGCTGGGCCTCCCCCGGACAGCGGCCGCTGCAAAGAGCGTGATTCTTCCGGCCGTTGCTGCGGATGCCTGTCGAACGAACACCATGCCGATGGTCCGGATGACCGCTGGCTGGCTGGGGTTGCCATGACCGTGAAGAACCCCGGTCCATGGGGAGTCTGGGTATCCGCGCCAGTCCCATCGGGGTTCAGCTCCCGTCGGCCCATGCTTCTGTCCTGGCGTGCCGGGGCGAAGCCCAGTACGTACTGCACCGGCCAGTCCAACCCGTCCAGTGTGGTGGCCATCGATGTGTCGCTGCCCTCCAGTACGGCCACCTTTGTGCAGCACAACGATCGCGACGGCCCGGCCCCTGAGGATCCATGATCGACACGGAGGTGACCCCCGGCGGTGAGCTGCTGTCGAGATGCCGACAGTCTGTGCGCGAAATCGGTCTGCCGGCTTGAATGCCGCGACCGTCGGCTTGTTGGCATCGGCGCTGAAGGTGAAACAAGATAGGGGATGGCCACGGCTCCTCCCCCATCCAAGACACACGTTGCCGGCGAGACCATGACGGCGGTGGTCACCACCGGTGTCGGTGGCTACGACCGGCTCGTGATCTCCCAAGTGCCCGTCCCCGCGCCGGCCGAGGGCGAGGTGCTGGTCCAGGTCCTGGCGGCCGGCATGAACAACACCGAGATCAACACCCGGCTCGGCTGGTACTCCTCGTCGATGACGGCAGGGACCAACGACGCGTCCGAGAACCTCGCTGCAGGCGCATCGACGCCGCCGGACGGAGGTTGGAATGCGGTCACCCCGTTCCCCCTGATCCAGGGCGCGGACTGCTGCGGTCGGATCGTGGCCGTCGGTCCCGGCGGCGAGGAGTCCGCTCTCGGGGCACGGGTGCTGGTCCGTCCTTGCATGCGCACGCAGGGGTTTTCCTCGTGGGACACCATCTGGCTGGGATCCGATATCAATGGGGCATTTGCGCAGTTCGTCGCGGTCCCGGCGCACGAGGTCTTCCCGATCGACTGCGACTGGAGCGACGCGGAGCTCGCGACGGTCCCGTGCGCCTACGGGACGGCGGAGAACATGGTCCGCCGCGCCGGCATCACCACGGGGGTGCGGGTCCTGGTGACCGGCGCCTCCGGGGGCGTCGGCTCTGCCGTGGTGCAACTGGCCAAGCTACGCGGAGCCCATGTCATCGGCACAGCCAGCAAAGCCAAACAGGACCAGGTCCTCACCCTGGGCGCCGACGAGGTCATCGGGCGGGACGATCCACAGCGCGTGCTGGGCGCGGAGAGCGTAGATGTCGTGATCGACAACGTAGCCGGCCCCGGCTTCCCGGCAATGCTCGGCCTCCTCGAGAGGGGCGGGACGTATGTCTCCTCCGGTGCCATTGGCGGCCCTCTCGTCGAACTCGACATGCGCACCTTCTATCTGAAGGACCTCACCTTGATCGGGTGCACCGCCTGGGACGAAGAGGTATTCCCTGACGTCGTCTCGTACATCGAGCGCGGAGAGGTTCGGTCTCTCCTGGCGAAAGTCTTCCCGCTCGACCAGATCGCGGCCGCCCAACAGGCATTCCTCGAGAAGACGCACGTCGGCAATTTCGTCCTGGTTCCGCCCGACCCGGTGTCCTGAACCCAACTGAGGGGGAAGGCTCTGCCCGCTCGGGAAAGAGCTCGCCGCCGACGGGATCCCCGTCGCGGCGACGTGCTTCGGTGCTCGAGCTCTTTCGCCAGCCCTGCTACCGGTGGTCGGCGGACCCTGTCCCGGCTGCCGAGCTGGCCGAGGCGCACCGGGCCAGTGCCCTGTTCGACGCCCACCAGGAAGACCCCGAGTTCTGCTGCCATCTGCTGATCGACGAGGCCACAGGGGCCGGGAAGGTGATGTGTGAGCGCAGCGCGTGGCGGATCGTCGGCTACTCGATCGACTCGCCGATGTTGGCCGGACCGGCCGTCCAGGCGGTGCAGAACGCTGTTGCACGTCGCGGTGACGTGGCCGATGGCATCGTCCAATCGGCGTCGGCGGGATGGTGCTGGTGGGACTGCTGGCCGTCTTCCACCTCGCCCTGGTGCTCGCGCTCAGCGCGCTGACGTGGTCCAGGACTCTGATCGTGGCGGTGCCCCTGGTGGGGATCATCGGGACCGACCTGCTCGTCGCGTTCGTGCCCGGAGCTTTCGACGTGCTGCACTGGAGCCTCGGACCGCTGGCCGGGCCGGTCCTGGCCGGCGGCATGCTCATCGGTTCCGGACCGATCCTGACGACCGCGGTGCTGACGCTCGTCTGCCTGGCCGCCGCAGCCGTGGGCCTGCGCAGGAAGGAGCTCTGAGCGCCGCGCCCGGGGCGGATCGGATCCCGCACGGCCCGCCCCGCCGCGGCGCCGGACCGCGCGCAGCGCCGCACGGAAAGGACGACGATGGCTGAACTGACCCTGGACGGTGCCGATCGCGTGCTCCGGCTCACCCCCCTCGAGAAACTCTGCGATCTGCACGCCGATGTGCGTGTGCCGCTCCTCTCCATCTCCGCACTCCAGGTGATGCCTGCGCCGGGAGCCGGGACCGGCGAGCCTGGCCGGCTACCGCCGCCTGGTCCACAGACCCGTGGACCAGGCGCTCGTCACGACCGTCGCCTCCTGGATCGCGGAACGCAGCAGGGGCGCCGCCTGACGACGACCAATGCCCCCGTCCCGGCCCGGCGGATGCGGTGGCCGCACCGGATCCACCACCGCGTCAACCCTCCGCGTGCAGCGCGCCGCCGTCGTCGATCCCGTCGTCCGGAGGCGTGTACGGGCGCAGGCCGAACCCGGTGAGGAACCCCGCCCCGACGGCGACCACGACCACGATCCCCGTGACGGCGGCCCCGGCGAACGGCACGAGTCCGATCAGCTGCAGGGCCGCGACAAGCACCGCCGTGCCCAGCGCCGCGGCCACCGGTGTCGACCAGGTCCGTCCGAGGCGCCGGGCGGCGCGCACCCCCAGTGCGCGCCCGACGGCCAGCAGCCCGTACACCGTGGCCGCGCCGAGCCCGAGCAGCACGATCCCGGCGACCGGGATGAGGAACAGGGTGAAGATCATCGACGCCACGAGGGGGAGAGCCGTGATCAGCACCAGGGTGCCCAGCGCGCCGCTCACCACGGGGAAGCCCGTGGCCGCGGCCGACGTGCGGTGCAGCGGGCGGGGCACCAGTCGCGCGGCCAGCCAGGCGAGGCCGGCCATGACGGCCACCCCGAGCAGCGACCACAGCGCCCGTTCCCCGGCTGCCCGGGGCTCCCTCCCCCGCTCGAGCACCGTCGCCGGGCTGGGCTCTTCGGTGGTGGTGCCCCGAACGACCGCTCCGGGATCGCGGGCGATCGACCCGCCGGCCGACACCACGTCCCCGGTGAGCTCCGCGGTGCCGGTGAGGGTCGCCGTTCCGCCGAGGACCGTCAGGTCCCCGGCCACCCGCCCGCTGATCCGGGCCTCGCCGGCGAGCACGGTCACGGTACCGCGGTGCTCGGCGCCCTCCTCCAGGACCACGGTCCCGCCGGCCACGACCGTGTCCCCGACGAGGACCTGGCCGTCCTCGACGACGTGGTCCTGCTGGGTGATCAGGGTCGCGGAGTACCGACCCGTCTGCGCCGGGGTGCTGCATCCGGTGACGAGGAGACCCAGCAACAGACACAGGAGCAGTGGGCGCAGGTGATGTGTCGGGACCGGGGTCATGCGGGCTCTTCCTCCTCGGCCCGCTGCCGCTCCGGGAGGAGGAACAGCAGGACGGTGACGGTGAACAGGAGCAGGCTGATCGCGGCGACGGCCCGGAGGTGCTCGGCGAACGGCAGCTCGACGGCCGCCCACCAGATCGAGAGCGAGGTGCTCAGGAACGTCGCCAGCCAGCCGGAGACCCCGACTCCCAGGGCGGTGTTGCGCGCGATCGTGGCCGGGGTGGAGAAGTCCGCCCACAGGGCGAAGTTCAGCACCGTGTAGATGCTCACCGCCACCGCGTAGAGCAACGGCATCCCCAGCGTGGCCGGCAGTTCGGGGGTGGTCAGGGCGTGGAGCACGTAGTTGAGCTGGACCAGGGCGAAGAGCGCGAAGATCCAGCCCAGCAGGACCCGCTGCCCCAGTGCCGGGTAGAGGATCCCGGCGAGCACGGCCGCGAGCACGTGGGCGACCCCGATGGCCCACAGCGTCGCCGGGTCGCTCGAGTGCCAGGCGGAGCCGATGTAGACGGGGGTGTCGACGATGCGCAGGAACCCCAGGCTGTCGATGAAGTAGACGCCGAACATGAGCACCAGGGCGAGCGTGAACGCACGCCCCGGCCACCGGCGGGACCGCGCGCGGTGACGGACGAAGCGGCCGGTCCCGTACCGGGGCAGGTGGTGCTGTTCGGCGAGGGCGGCTGTCGCCGGCCACGGGACGAAGGCGAGGACCACCAGGGCCACGGCGCTGGGGAGCATCAGCCACAGCAGCTGGGCGGCGAACTGCTCGATCCGCCAGTCCGAGGAGAACACCGCGGCGGGCAGGAACGCCGTCGAGGTCACCACCGCCGCGACGGCACCCCGGTGGCGGACGGGCACCAGGTCGCAGGTGAGACCGAACAGGCTGGGCACCCCGAGGCCCAGGCCGACGGAGGCGACCACGACCCACGAGAGCAGCCCCGCCTCGCTGCGCAGCTGCGGCGCCACGGCCGTGAGCCCGGTCTGCAGAACCACCACCACGGCCAGCAGCCGCAGCTTGACGCGGAAGTCCTCGCTCCACCGGCGGCGGTGCATCACCAGTCCCGCCCCCAGAGCCACGAGCAGCGTCAGCCCGGCCAGCAGTGCCATCGCCCGGGCGATCCGCGCCTCCGGCAGGCCGATCACCCGCGCACCCAGATCGACCAGACCCAACTGCACGAAGGTGAGGTTGTAGAAGTACCCGGCCGAGGCCGCGGCCACGAACAGGCCGACGCCGAACCAGGGGACCCACACGCTCCCTCGGAGACGGGATCTCATCGGCGCTCCGTCCTCAGCGCGGTCCCCGCCGAGCCGGCGGAGCGGTCCGCAGCGAGGCCGCCCACCCGGTGGGCGAGCAGGAGAACCGCCACGGCGGTCATGGCCGGCGTCACCACCGTCTCGACCGTCCGTGCCCCCGGGGCGGAGACCAGCTCCCCGGCCGCGTTCACCACACCGTGCCGGGCGCTCAGCGCGTCCAGGGCGTAGTCCCGCCACCCCGGCTCCTCGACGACTCTGGCGATCACGGCCGTGACCAGCACGAGCGCGGCTCCGGGCGCGAACCACGGGCCGTCACCTCCCGTGACGGCCCGCCCGACGACGGACGGCAGGAGCGCCACCACCACGACGAGGACCCACCAGAAGGCCCATGTCCAGCCGAAGGTGACGGCCAGGAACCACCACGGGCGGAAGAGCCCGTTGCGGGACGTCCGTGTCCCCGCCGGAGCCGGTCGCGACATCGTGCCCCACCCCGCCCCCGCCTTGCGTTCGACAGTGCCCATGGCCAGACTAATCACCGGCAGCACCGTGACGGAGTTCCATGACGGGACGCCCCGGAGGACGGAGTCCGCGATGGCCGGTGAAGCGCACGCAGCCCTGGACCGGGCGGCGACTCTCGGCGGAGCCCTCCTGCCGGATCACCGGAAGTACTTCGGCGAGACAACGGACGGCGCCACCGTCGCCGAGCACCTGGCCGAGCTCTCGGTCGAGGCCCCGTCGGTCACCCGCGAGGGTGAGCAGGAACTGCGGGCGCGCACGCGGGCCGGCGTCCTCGATCCGGCGTGCATGGTCGTTCGGTGGTGCGGACCCGACCGGCCCACGGTGATCCTGCACCACGGCAACAACGAGCGGCCTTTCGCGTTCGGGCGGACCGCGAAGAACACCCTCGGCCGAGCCGTCCTGGTCCCGGAGCCACCCGATGCGAACGTCTTCCTCCTGCGAGCGCCCTTCCACGCCGGGTCGCTCCGGGAGTTCCTGGGGGCGATGGGCTCACTGGACCGGTTCACGGCCATGCTGGCCACCTCCGTGGCCCTGGCGGACCTGGTGGGCCGGTCCGCCCGCGCAGAGGGGTCCCCGCGGGTGGTCCTCTCCGGGGTGAGCCTCGGCGGCTGGGTGGTCAACCTGCACCGCACCCACCACAACACCGCGGACGCCTATGTCCCCGTCTTCGCCGGGGCGGCCCTGGCCGAGGTCTTCCTCACGTCCGCGTACCGGCGTCTGACCAGCCGTCGGGCGCAGGCGGACCAGGAGCGGATCCGCCGGCTGCTGGACTTCGAGGACGCCTTCACGGCCGTTCCCGGCGCGAACGTCGCGGCGATGCTGGCCCGCTACGACCAGTACGTCGACTACGACCGGCAGCGTCCCTGCTACGGCGACCGTCCGGTGACGGTCCTGCGCCGGGGACACGTGACGGGTTCGCTGGCGACGGCGCCGTTGCGCGAGCACGTGCTCTCCCACGTCGTCGTCGGCCGGCAGGGCCGTGGCCCGGACCACGGTTCCCTGGACATCCGATGATGGCCGGCGCGCCGTCGACCCACGAGGGGGCCGGGCCACCCCGTGCCGGGCAGCGGCTGGGGCACCAGCAGCCGGCAGCCCACTCCGCACATCGTGTGCTGATCGCCGGCACCTGCCTCGCGTTCCACCGGCCGAGCTGGAGGACGCCTACTGTCGTCAGCACACCGCCCCGGCGACCGCCGACGCGGCACTACCGAGCCTCCACCGGACCCGTCACGGGTCTGTCTCCGGCAGGCGACGCGTTCCGCGCCGCCATGTCCGGGTTCTTGTCACCGCACTGCGAGCAAGTCAGGAATGGGACGCATGACCGCCTTGCGCAGGCTGACTTCAGCCGCCGCCACCGCCCTCGCCGTCGGCACGCTGCTGCGCCGCACCCACCTCTGGAGCGACGGCGAACTCATCCCTGTGGTCGGTGCGGACGGTCGTCCGGCAGCCGCCGGCCTGGCAGAAAAGATCTACCTGGACGTCAACGGGGTACGACAGGGCATGTTCCTGCGGAGCCGGGATGCCGCGCAACCGGTCCTGCTCTACCTGCACGGAGGCATGCCGGAGTACTTCCTCACCGAGCGGTATCCCATCGTTCTCGAGAAGCACTTCACGGTGGCCTGGTGGGAGCAGCGCGGGACAGGGCTTTCCTACAGTCCAGACATCCCTCCTGAGACAATCACCTCGGAGCAGCTCATCGCCGACACGTTCACCGTGACCGACTGGCTGCGCGACCGGTTCGGCACGGACAAGATCTACCTGATGGCGCATTCCGGGGGCACGTTCTTCGGGCTGCAGGCCGTGGCCCGGGCACCGGAGCGGTACCGCGCCTACATCGGCATGGCCCAGATGGCCGACCAACTGCAGTCAGAGGTCCTGGCCCACCAGTACATGCTGCGCCGGTTCGAGGAACTCGGCGACGAGCGGATGGTCCGGCGACTCGAGAAGGCGCCGGTGACCGTGACGGGAGGAACGCCCCGCGCCTATCTCGCGATCCGCGACACCGCGATGCACCGGCTGGGTGTCGGCACGACCCGGGACATGCATTCGGTGCTCTCCGGCATCTTCTGGCCGTCACTGCGCAGCCCGCAGTACACCCCCGCGGAGAAGGTCAGGCTGTGGCGCGGCAAATTCTCGTCCGGCGTCAGCGCCCTGTGGCACGAGAACCTGGCCATCGGCCTGGGGGAGACCGTGACCGAGCTGGCCGTTCCTCTCCATCTTCTCCACGGGATCCACGACTACACGTGCTCCTACCCCCTCACGAGGGAGTATTTCGAGAAGGTGCAGGCGCCGATCAAGGGCTTCTACTCGTTCCACCGGTCCGCCCACAGCCCGCTGTTCGAGGAACCCGAGCGGACACAGAGGATTCTGTGCGACGACGTGCTGGGTGGCACGGTGAGCCTCGCCGACGGAACCTGAGCGCCTCTTCGGGCCCGCCCGTCCGTCCCGTCGCCTGCGTGTCGGAGGGGCAGGTCGTCTCGATGACGGTCGACGCCACCGGTTGGTCGAGATGAGGGCATGACGTTGCCGAGGTCATGCCGTCCCGTCCTTCGTCGAAGACCGTCACCTCCACGGAACGTGTCCGCCCAGGAGGATCCACGAGGTCGGTTCAGGGTGGGGCGATCCGCCACCGACAGCTGACCGCTCGGTCATGACGTCACAGCCGGCACGGACCCGTGGAAGACATACTGCTTCCCAGAGGACGAGTACAAGATCCGTCTCGGCCTATGAGTCGGAAAAGGCCCCAAGCACTCGCTCAACGGACTTCGATCCACGTCGCTGCGCCCCGACCTGCTGTGTTCGCGTCAGTTGCGCGAGCTGCCGGTGTTCGTGCCCTCCCCGGAGTCGTCCCGGTGGTAGAGGTACTCGTTGCCGTGCTCGTCCTTCTCCACGGAGAAGTGCTCCTGGACCTCCTGGTACCACGTCTGCGCGGCATCGCTCATCTGCTCGCCCTCCTGCGCCTGGGCCAGGCGGTCCCCGGGCCCGTAGACGCGCATCGCGATGGCGTTGAGCCGGTCGAGGATGCGGTGCTGCTGCTCGCCGCCCTGGTTGGTGTTCTTCCTGTTCTTCGCCATGACGTCCCCCGTTGACCCCTGTGATGGTGGTCACCAGTCTAGCGCCCGGCCGGGTCCCCGGAGCGGGTGCTCGGAGCGGATGAACGGGGCGGATGAACGGCGCGGGCCCCCGGCCGGTGACGCCGGTGGGCCCGCTCGGTCCGCACTGTCCGCGCCCGCTACTCGATGTCGCGGATCTTCTTGAGCGAGCCCGTGCTCGTGCGGTACTCCCGCACATAGACGGGTTGCTCGGGGTGGTCCATGGCCGGGGCGTTGGCCGGTTCCGAGCCGTGCACGTAGTCCGGGGCCACGACGATCTCCTCGTCCACCTCGTCGCCGGTGGAGGTGCGGCGGCGGAACTCCTCGGGCGGCAGCACCCGGCGCCACTGGCGGGTGGGCAGGACGCCCACCTCCCCGGCGTCCTCACGCAGGGCTCTGAGCAGGGAGTAGATCATCACGTACCCCAGGACGAAGAACGGCAGGCCGATGAGGATGGCCACGTTCTGCAGTGCCGCCAGGCCGGTGGCGCCGGTGGCGGTGAGCAGGATCGCCGCGATGAGGCCGATGGCCACGACCCAGAACACGCGCTGGTGGACCGGGGACTCCTCCTCGTGGCCGCTGCCCATGGTGTCCATGACCAGGGCGGCGGAGTCGATCGAGGTGATGAAGAACAGCACCACGATGAGCACGCCCACGGCGGAGGTGACGGTCGAGAACGGGAAGTTCTCGAGGAAGACGAACATCGCGCCGGGAATGTCCCCCTCGTCCACGACGGCCTCGACGAGCCCGCCCCCGCCGTTGAGCTCGATGTTGAACACGCCCATGCCGAAGATGCCGAACCAGATGACGGAGAACAGCGTGGGGAGCGCGAGCACTCCGGCGACGAACTGGCGGATCGTGCGGCCGCGGGAGATGCGGGCGATGAAGATGCCCACGAACGGGGACCAGGTGATGGTCCAGGCCCAGTAGAAAACGGTCCAGCCGCTCTGCCACCCGGTGTCCGCGAGGGAGTCGTTCCAGAAGGCGAGCGCCGGGAGCATCGACAGATAGGTGCCGGCGGACTCGACCATGCCCTTGAGCATCAGCACGGTGGGCCCGGAGATGAGGATGAAGGTGAGCAGACCGATCGCGATGAGGATGTTGGTGTTGGACAGACGCTTGATGCCCCGGTCGAGGCCGAGGGCCACGGAGACCGAGGCCACGAGGCTCACGGCGGTGATGATGAGGATCTGGGACAGAGCGGACTCCGAGATCCCGAAGAGCCGGGCCAGGCCGCTGTTGATCTGCATGGTGCCGAGCCCGATGGAGACGGCCACGCCGAACAGGGTGCCCACGATGGCCAGGATGTCGATGGCACGGCCCGCCGGCCCGTGGATGCGCTCCCCCAGCAGGGGCTGGAACATGGAACTCACCCGGGGCGGCAGGTTGCGCTTGTACATGAAGTAGCCGAAGGCCAGCGCCGGGAGGGTGAAGATCGTCCACGTGTGCAGCCCGAAGTGGTAGAGCGTGAAGCCCATGGCCTCGCTGGCCGCCTCGATGGAGGCCGGCTCCACGCCCTGGCGCGGCGGGTTCGCGAAGTGGTTGACCGGCTCGGCCACGGCCCAGAACATGAGGATCGTGCCGATGCCGGCGGCGAAGAGCATCGAGAACCAGGACAGGTTGGAGTGCTGCGGCCGTTCGTCGTCGGCCCCGAGCCGGACCTGTCCGAACCTGCTGACCATGAGGTAGATCAGGAACAGCAAGAAGACGGTCACGCCCAGGATGTAGAACCAGCCGAGCTGGTTGATGACCCAGGTGGAGCCGCCCGTGAAGACCGCGTCCATGAAGTCCGTGAACACCAGCGTCATGACCACGAACGCGATGATCACCAGGGCGGCGCCGAAGAAGATGGTGGGGCTGGTCCGTAGTCGCAGGGAGTCGTGCAGTCTGTTCAGCATTGCCGTGCTTCCCCGGCTGCCCCCGGCCTCGAACGAGCGGACGGCCGCCGTATCTCGGTTGTGTGCTTCGGTCTCGTGCGTCGATTCTGCCTTTCGGTTGCCTCGACCCTACCCTCTTGTCACCGGAGAGCGGAGGGTCTTTCCGTGGGCGGGGCGGGCGGCAGTCGCGGCTCCACGTGCCACTCCCACCACGCGTCGACGCGGTCCAGCAGCCGTTGCACGGAGTCGTCGTTGACCAGCACGGTGCTCGAGACGGCCGCCCGGTCCTCGTCGGTGGCCTGGGCGGAGATGCGGGCGCGGGCGTCCGCCTCCGTCATCCCGCGGTCCTCGACCATCCGCCGGACGCGTTCCTCCACGGGGGCCTGGACGGTGAGGACGAGGTCGAAGCGCCCGTGCTGGCCGGTCTCCACGAGCAGCGGGATGTCCTCGACCAGGACGGCGTCCTCCCCCGCCGCGGCGGCCAGGCGTTCTGCCTCCGCGCGGACGAGGGGGTGGATGATCGCGTTGAGCCGGGACCGCGCCTCCGGGTCCCCGAACACCCGGGCGCCGAGCGCGGCCCGATCCAGGCGGCCGTCGGGTGTCAGCACGGAGGGACCGAACTCCTCGACGATCCGTTCGAGACCGGGCCGGCCCGGCTCCTGCAGCGCGCGGGCGATCGCGTCGGCGTCGATCACGGTCGCCCCGAGCTCCATGAGCCGCCGGGAGACCGTGGATTTGCCCGAGGCGATTCCGCCGGTGAGTCCGATGGTCAGCATGGGGACATGCTAGCGGCCTGCCCCGGCCGCGTGCCGCCGGGCGCTCATGCCTCTCCGGCGCCGGCCACGGTGGTCATGACGTCCGGCAGCGTGCCGGGCCCGTGCGCCCGCTGCACCCGCAGCCAGCGGAACCCGTAGCCCTCCAGGTCGAGCTCCACGGAGGAGTCGGCGTCGAGGGCGCACGTCCCGTCCGCCAGCAGGTCCAGCAGTTCGGTGCCCTCCTCCTCGTCCGGCAGCCGCAGCGGCACCGTGGTGGGCTCCGCGGAGAGGTTGTGCAGCGCGACGATGCCCGAGCCCTCCCACGAGCACCGGTGGGCCAGCACCTCCCGGCGCGGCTGGTCCAGGACCTCGGCGGGGCCCCAGGCCAGCTCGGTGCACTCCCGGTAGCGCCGGGACAGGCCGGTGACGAAGTGCAGCAGGGAGTCCGGGTCCCGCTTGGCGTCGGCCACGTTCACGTGCGCGGGCCCGTACTCCCCCTCCACGACCGGAGCGGAGAGGTCCTCGGCGTCGGCGGAGGAGAAGCCCCCGTTGCGGCCGGCGGTCCACTGCATGGGCGTGCGCACGGCCATGCGCCCCTCGGCGGCGAGGTTCTCGCCCATGCCGATCTCCTCGCCGTAGTACAGCACCGGGGTGCCCGGCAGCGAGAAGAGCAGCGAGTAGACCATCCGGATGCGCTGCTGGTCGCCCTGCAGCATGGGCGGCAGCCGCCGCGTGATGCCCCGGCCGTAGACCTGCATCCGCTCCTCGGGGCCGAAGGCCGCGAACACCTCCTCCCGTTCCGACTCGGAGAGCTGGTCGAGGGTGAGCTCGTCGTGGTTGCGCACGAAGTTGGCCCACTGGGCGTCCTGCGGGATGCGCGGCCGGTTCTTCAGGGCGTTCGACAGCGGCCCGGCGTCCTGGCGGGCCAGTGCGAGGTAGAGGTTCTGCATGCCCACGAAGTCGAAGATCATGGTCAGCTCCCCCGCGTCCTCGGTGCCGAACAGCTCGAGCTGCTGCTGGTAGGGCAGGTTGACCTCGCCCAGCAGGGCGGCCCGGCCGTTGCGGCGGTTCGCGAACTTCCGCA
Organism: Kocuria rhizosphaericola; assembly: GCF_044462205.1. NCBI lineage: Bacteria > Bacillati > Actinomycetota > Actinomycetes > Micrococcales > Micrococcaceae > Kocuria > Kocuria rhizosphaericola. The sequence goes on from NZ_JBISWK010000101.1 coordinate 14,861, forward strand.
GCGAGCGCAGGAAACCGTGCGGGTCCGTGAACCCGCCCCGGTTCTCGAGGTCGTCGCCCTGCCCGAGGGTGAGCAGCTGGGGGATCCCGTCCACGCGGAAGCCGTCGAGTCCCAGGTGCAGCCAGAACCCGACGACCTTGGCGATCTCGTCCCGCACCTTGGGGTGGGACAGGTTGAGGTCCGGCTGGTGGCGGTAGAAGCGGTGCAGGTACCAGTGCCCGGTGGTCCCGTCCCGGGTCCAGATGCCGCCCTCCTTGTCGGGGAACACGGCCTTCTCGGACGTGTCCGGCGGCTCGTCGGCGCGCCACACGTAGTAGTCGCGGTACGGGCTGTCCGTGCTCGAGCGGGAGGCCTCGAACCACGGGTGCTGGTCGGAGGTGTGGTTGACCACGAGGTCGGCGATGACCCGCAGACCGCGGTCCTGGGCCGTGCGGACCAGCTCCACGAGGTCGCCGAAGCTGCCCAGCCGCCGGTCGACGCCGTAGAAGTCCGTGACGTCGTACCCGTCGTCCCGGTTCGGCGTGGGGTAGAACGGCATGAGCCACAGGCAGGTGACGCCCAGCTCCGCCAGGTAGTCCACCCGCTCGGCGAGCCCGGCGATGTCCCCGGTGCCGTCGCCGTCCGTGTCCAGGAACCGCTCGACGTCCACGCAGTACACGACGGCCTGCTTCCACCAGAGATCGGAGGTGTCGGCGATGCGCATGTCTGCTCCCTCGGTGGCGGATGCCCCCTGTCTAGCACCCCGTCCCGGTCCCGTCGAGGGCGCGGGGGCCCGGCCTAGAGTGGGGAGCATGGACCCGGACCCCCTGCTCAGCCGCGCCACCCGCTACACGACGCTCGCCGCGGGCACGGAGGCGGTGGCCGAGCTGGAGATCAAGCGCTCCCGTTTCCTGGCGGTGCTGCGCCGGGCGTCCACCGAGGCCGAGGCCCGGGCCCTGGTCGAGGAGCTGCGGCGCGGCTTCCACGACGCCCGCCACCACTGCTCGGCGTTCGTCCTGGGCCCCGACCGGGACGTGCAGCGCTCCTCCGACGACGGCGAGCCCGCCGGCACCGCGGGACTGCCGATGCTCGAGGCCCTCGTGCTGCGGCGCACCGCCACGGACGCGCAGGGCCGCGACGTCACCGACCTCTCGGACGTGAGCGCCGTGGTGGTGCGGTGGTTCGGGGGCACCCTGCTCGGCGCCGGCGGCCTGGTCCGCGCGTACTCCGAGGCCGTGTCCCAGGCCCTCGACGGCGCGTCCCTGGTGGTCCGCCGGCGGCAGCGGCTCTACCGGCTCCCGGCGTCCCACGCGGACGCGGGCCGGATCGAGAACGAGCTGCGCGCGACCGGGACCACGGTCCTGGACACCGCCTACGGGGCGGCCGGCGCGGACCTGGGCCTCGCCCTGCCCGACGACGACGCGGCCGTCGCCGCGCTGCACTCCCGCGTGGCCTCGCTGACCTCCGGCGCCGGGGTCCTGCGCCCCGTCGGCGTCGACTGGGTGGACACCCCCGCCGGGGGCCGGACCTGAGCGGTGCTCGGCCGGTCCGGGACCCGGACACCACGACGGCCCCCACCCCTCGAGGGGGGCGGGGGCCGTCGTGGTCAGTGCCGTGCGGAACGGCCCGGCGGTGCCTGTCGGATCAGGCTCCGGTCAGCTTCTCGCGCAGCGCGGCCAGGGCCTCGTCGGAGGCCAGGGTGCCGGAGTCGGCGGCCGGGGCCTCGGAGGAGTAGCTGGTCGGGGCCGGCGCGGACGAGGGAGCGGAGGACGACGAGGAGGAGGACGAGGAGCTCGTCGTCCCGCCTGCGGCGGCCTCGGCGTCCTCGGCGATCGACTTCCGGACCTGCTCCTTGTGCGCCTCCCAGCGCGACTGGGCGTCGGCGTACTGCTGCTCCCAGGCGGCGCGCTGGGTCTCGTAGCCCTCGATCCACTCGTTGGTCTCGGGATCGAAGCCCTCGGGGTACTTGTAGTTGCCCTGGTCGTCGTACTCGGCGGCCATGCCGTACTGGGCCGGGTCGAACTCGGTGGAGTCCGGGTCCACGCCCTCGTTGGCCTGCTTGAGCGACAGCGAGATGCGGCGGCGGTCCAGGTCGATGTCGATGACCTTGACGAAGAGCTCGTCGCCCACGGAGACGACCTGCTCGGCCATGTCCACGTGGCGCTGGGCGAGCTCCGAGATGTGCACCAGGCCCTCGATGCCGTCCTCGACGCGCACGAACGCACCGAAGGGGACGAGCTTGGTGACCTTGCCCGGCACGACCTGCCCGAGGGCGTGGGTGCGGGCGAACAGCTGCCAGGGGTCCTCCTGGGTCGCCTTCAGCGACAGGGAGACGCGCTCGCGGTCCATGTCGACGTCCAGGACCTCGACGGTGACCTCCTGGCCGACCTCGACGACCTCGGAGGGGTGGTCGATGTGCTTCCAGGACAGCTCGGAGACGTGCACCAGGCCGTCGACGCCGCCCAGGTCCACGAAGGCGCCGAAGTTGACGATCGAGGAGACCGTGCCCGTGCGGACCTGGCCCTTCTCGAGCTTGTGCAGGAAGTTGGAGCGGACCTCGGACTGGGTCTGCTCGAGCCAGGCGCGGCGGGACAGGACCACGTTGTTGCGGTTCTTGTCCAGCTCGATGATCTTCGCCTCGATCTGCTGGCCGATGTACGGCGCGAGGTCGCGCACGCGGCGCATCTCCACGAGGGAGGCGGGAAGGAAGCCGCGCAGGCCGATGTCGAGGATGAGACCACCCTTGACGACCTCGATGACGGTGCCGGTGACGACGCCGTCGTCCTCCTTGATCTTCTCGATGTCGCCCCAGGCGCGCTCGTACTGAGCCCGCTTCTTGGAGAGGATCAGGCGGCCTTCCTTGTCCTCCTTGGTGAGGACCAGGGCCTCGACCTCATCACCCACGGTCACGACCTCGTCCGGGTCGACATCGTGCTTGATGGACAGCTCACGGGACGGGATGACGCCCTCGGTCTTGTAGCCGATGTCGAGAAGGACCTCGTCGCGGTCGACCTTGACGACGGTGCCCTCGACGAGGTCGCCGTCGTTGAAGTACTTGATGGTCGCGTCGACAGCGGCGAGGAAGTCCTCCGCGGACCCGATGTCGTTGACGGCAACCTGCGGGGTGGTGGTGGTCATGTAGTAGGGACTCCGATGTGGATAGTTTGTGATCAGTCGGAACGGAGATTGTCCGGCCGGACCGCGGCCGTTCCGAAGGATTGCTGGACAGGGCACGTGCAGAGCACGCACCGGGTCAGTCTACGGACGAGCGAAAAGGGAAGCAACACGCGACCCGCCGCGCGGTGGCGGGTCAGAACTGTGTGACGCCGTACGGGGCGGTCGGGGTCTCCATGAAGTCCTGCAGGTCCCGCAGCGCGTCCTCGTCCCGGGACACGATCAGCCCGGCCTGCGCGAGGGTGCTGGCCTTCACCGCCCCGAGGTACAGGGATCCCAGCACGTCCACCCGCATCGCCACGTCCGCCCCGTCGGGCAGCTCCACCGCGGGGACCGACCGCCCTGCGTCGTCGTCGGCGGTGCGGGGCCGGTCGCGGAGCCGCTCGACCACGGGCGTCCCGCCGGTGGTGTCCAGGGCCCAGACGCCGTCGGCGTAGCCCATCGAGTCCACGAGGGAGATGACGATCCGCCCGCGCGGGGTGTACGGGCGCGCCACCAGCGCGGCCGCGGGGTCCAGGACCCGCACCCACACCTTGTCGGACTCCGCGGTGACGCGGTACTTGGCGCGGTCCACCATGGCCCACACCAGGGGGTCCTCCACGGGGGCGCGGCCGAAGCGGACCTGGTCCACGAGGTCCAGGGAGGTCACGAAGTCCCAGAGGGCGATCGAGACGTCCGGGGACGCGCCCACGAGGTCGATCACCGTCAGGGTCAGCGGATAGGAGGTGTTGGGCTCGAACCGGTAGGTCACGTAGCCGTCCGGGCGCATGGCGTCGTCGTAGTGCACGGCGCAGCGCACCTCCGGGTCCGCCTTCTGCGGGGTGATGGCGTACTCCCCCGTGTACTCGGGCCAGTGGTAGGCGACCCGGCTCACCGACCCGTGCGAGCTCTCGTGGAAGCGCTGGAAGAGCACGGGGGCGAGCTGGCGCACCGCCTCGCCGTCGGCCATCTCCACGCTGCCCACGGTGGGCGCCTTGAGCTGCAGGCGGGTGGTGGCGTCCACGGTGACCTCGCGGTTGAACGTGGCCGCGCCGAAGCCGAACCGGCCGTAGATGGTGGCCTCGGTCGCGGTCAGCAGCGCCACGGGGTAGCCGTCCCGCTGGGCGCGGTCGAGCTCCCCCGTCATGAGCCGGCGCAGCAGCCCGCGGCGGCTGTGCGTGGGCCGGACGGTGACCTCGGAGATGAGCCGGGCGCGCAGCAGCCGGCCGTGGCCCGCGTTGAGGGAGCCCTCCCAGGAGGTGAAGGTCGCCACGGGCCGCTGCGTGGGCAGCGCCGCCTCGGGCACGGCATGGGGGTAGGCCCCCCGCAGCCGCACCCGCTCGGCGTGCATCCAAGTCAGCGTGCGCTCGAGGGTCTCGTCGGTCGGCTCCGCCTGGTGGAAGCCCTGGCGGATGGCCCGGACCCACTCCACGGCGGCCGGGTTGGCCGCGACGCCCCCGGGGCCCACGCCGAACTCCGCGAAGGTGTAGTCGTGCCCGTCGGCCGAGTAGGACTCGGTCACGGTGCCGGGGGTGGACGGTGTCGTCGGAGCGTCGTGCTGGTGGTCCATGGCGTGTTCCTCGTTCGCGGTGGGGTCGGGGGGCGGGCCGGCCGGTGCGCCGGTCCGGACGGTCAGTGGGCCGCCTCGTGCCAGGAGCGGCCCGCGCCGACGTTGACCTCCAGCGGCACGGACAGCTCGGCGGCGCCGCCCATCTCCTCGCGCAGCACCCGCTCCACGGTCTCGCGCTCCCCGCGGACGACCTCGACCACGAGCTCGTCGTGGACCTGCAGGAGCATCCGCGAGCCGAGCCCCTCCTCGGCGAAGCGCCGGTCCACGCCGAGCATCGCCTTCTTGATGATGTCCGCGGCCGAGCCCTGGATGGGCGCGTTGAGAGCGGCGCGCTCGGCCATGGAGCGCAGCTGCCGGTTGTCGCTGGAGAGATCCGGGAGGTACCGGCGCCGGCCGTCGATCGTGGCCGTGTAGCCGTCCTCGCGGGCCTGCTCCACGACGCCGCGCAGGTAGTCGCGCACCGCCCCGAACCGGGTGAAGTAGTCGCTCATCAGGGTGCGGGCCTCGTCCACGGGGATCCTCAGCTGCTTGGAGAGCCCGAAGGAGCTCAGCCCGTAGACCAGCCCGTAGCTCATGGCCTTGACCTTGGATCGCATGGGCGCGGTGACCTCCTCCGGGGCCACGCCGAAGATCTTCGAGCCGACGAAGCGGTGCAGGTCCTCGCCGCTGCGGAACGCCTCGATCAGCGCCTCGTCCCCGGACAGGTGCGCCATGATGCGCATCTCGATCTGGGAGTAGTCGGCGGTCAGCAGCTGGTCGTACTCCCGTCCCTCCTCCGGGCGCCCGACGACGAACAGCCCGCGGATGCGGCGGCCCTCCTCGGTGCGCACCGGGATGTTCTGCAGGTTGGGGTTGGTCGAGGACAGCCGGCCGGTGGCGGCGACGTTCTGCATGTAGGTGGTGTGCACGCGGCCGTCCTCGGCGATGGCCTTCTGCAGGCCCTCGACGGTCTGGCGGAGCTTGTTGGCGTCCCGGTAGGCCAGCAGACCGGCGAGGAAGCGGTGCCCCTTGGAGTCCGGGTCGGTGCGGGTGAGCAGCTCCGCCACGGCGTCGGCGTCCGTGGTGTAGCCGGACTTGATCTTCTTGGTCCTCGGCAGCCCCAGCTCCTCGAACATCACCTGCTGCAGCTGCTTGGTGGAGCCCAGGTTCACGGGCTCCTCGATCTGGGTGTGCGCCTCCTGCTGCGCCTGCTCGATCACCCGGGCGAAGTCGTCGAGCAGGACCTGGACCCCCTCGGGGTCCACGGCGATCCCCGCGAGCTCCATGCGGCCCAGCACCACGGCGAGGGGCAGCTCCAGGTCCGTGAGCAGGGTGGTCTGGTGCGTCTCGGCCAGCTTCTCCAGCAGGTGCCGGGAGAGCTGGACGGTCGCGACCGCCAGTTCCGCCTCCCGCCGCAGCACCGCCGGCGCGGGCCAGGGCTCCGCGTCGAGGGCGAGCTGCTGCTGCCCCTCGGCCGCCGGCCCGTCCGCGACGGCCAGTCCCAGCCGGTCCTCGAGCAGGGCGGGGAGCTCGTAGCTGCGCCGTGCGGGCTGCAGCAGGTAGGCCGAGAGCTGGGGGTCGTCCACGACCCCGGCGAGCGGCAGGCCGCGCACGGCGAGCGACTTCCAGACGTCCTTGAGCCCGTCCACGACCTTGGCCCGGTCCGTGTCGGCCAGCCAGCGGGCCAGCGCGGACTCGAGCCCGGAGTCCGCGGCCGCGAGGTCCAGGAACAGCGCGGACGGCTGGTGGCCGCCCCGGGCGAGGACGATGCCGGACAGCTCACGGGCGCCCGGGAGGACGGGGTCGTCCTCCCGGTGCAGCGCGTGCAGCACCACAGGCTCCTCCCCGTCGGCGAGCCACCGCTCCAGCTCCTCGGCGGTGCCGGGACGCTCGACCTCCCCGAGACCCAGGTCGGCGGGCGGCGCGGCCTCCTCCGCGGGGCGGCCGAACGCGTCGAAGAGCCGGTTGCGCAGGCCGTCGCCGAACTCGAGGTCGTCGAAGACCTCTCCCACGGCCTCGGAGTCGGGCACGGGCAGGCCGGCGTCGGCGAGGTCGATCTCCAGCCCGAGGTCGGTGACCAGGCGGTTGAGCCGCCGGTTGCGCTCGACCGCGGCGCGGTGCTCGCGCAGCGCCTCGCCCTTCTTGCCCTTGACCCGGTCCGCGTGCGCCAGGATCGTGTCGACGCCGCCGTAGGCGAGGATCCACTTGGCCGCGAAGCCGGCCCCCACGCCCGGGACGCCCGGGAGGTTGTCGGCCTGTTCGCCGGTCAGGGCCGCGAGGTCCGGGTAGTGCCGCGGCGGCACCTTGTACTTGTCCACCACGGCGGCGGCGTCCATGTGCTTGAGGTCGGAGGGGGTGCGCCCGGGATAGACCACCGTGACGTGCTCGTCGATCATCTGGAAGGCGTCCCGGTCGCCGGAGAAGACGAGCACCTCGTAGTCCTGCTCGGCGCCGCGGCGGGCCAGGGTGGCCAGGACGTCGTCGGCCTCGTGGCCCTCGGCGGTGACGACGGGCACGCCCAGGGCGTCGAGGATCCGGCGGATCTGCGGGATCTGCCCGTGGAACTCCTCGGGCGTCTCGTCCCGCCCGCCCTTGTACTCCTCGTACTCCTGGGAGCGCAGGGTGGGACCCTCCAGGTCGAAGGAGACCACCAGGTGCGTGGGCTTCTGCTCCCGCACCAGTTTCACCAGCGTGTTCACGAAGCCGTAGACGGCCTCGGTGTGCCGGCCGTCGGAGGTCACGAACGCCGGTCCCCCGCCGTACTCGGCGGCGCGGGAGAGCGCGAAGAACGCGCGGAAGGCCAGGGAGTGGCCGTCGACCAGCAGCAGCTTCCGGTCGGGGCGGGAGACCGGGCGGGGGATCTCGACGTCGACGGGGTGGTCGGTCTCGGCCCCGACGGTCACCGTGCGGACGGCGGTCTCGGGGGTCGCGTCGGTCTGCGTCTGCTGCGTCGTTTCAGTCACGCACCCATCCTAGGGCCCGGGAAGGACCCGGGGCGGGCGGTCATCCGAGCCCCGGCGGGTCAGCCGGCCCGGTCAGGCGACCTGGTTGATGATGGCCTCCGCGACCTCCCGCATGGACAGCCGGCGGTCCATCGAGGTCTTCTGGATCCAGCGGAACGCCTCGGGCTCGGTGAGGCCCATCTTGGTGGTCAGCAGCGACTTCGCGCGCTCCACGAGCTTGCGGGTGGCGAACTGCTCCTTCATGTCCGAGACCTCGTGCTCGAGCGCCGCGATCTCCTCGGCCCGGGAGATCGCGATCTCGATGGCGGGCACGAGGTCGTCCACCGTGAACGGCTTGACCACGTAGGCCATGGCCCCCGCCTCGCGGGCCCGCTCGACGAGCTCCCGCTGGCTGAAGGCCGTGAGCAGGACCACCGGGGCGATCCGGTCGGACGCGATCTGCTCCGCGGCGGTGATCCCGTCCAGGACCGGCATCTTCACGTCCATCAGCACGAGGTCCGGTCGGTGCTCGCGGGCGAGCTCGACCGCACGCTGGCCGTTCTCGGCCTCCGCGACGACCTCGTAGCCCGCGTCCCGGAGCATCTCCACGATGTCCAGCCGGATCAGGGTCTCGTCCTCGGCGACCACCACCCGGCGGGCCGGGCGCGGGTCGCTCCCCGCGGCCTCGTCGGGGAGGTCGTCCAGGGTTCCGGGATCCTCCGACGGGGAGGTGTTCGGCTGCTCCGTCACGCTGACTCCTTGGCTGCTGGTGCGTCGTGGCCCGCGCCGCGCGGGCCACCGGGGTCGCGGTGCCGGCGGCGCCCGTCTCCCCGGCCCCGCGCGTCCCGCCCGATCAGCCCCACCCTATAACTGTTGTAGAGTGGTCGAGCGCAGGAGCCGGCCTCCCGAGGCGGCGCGGACTGCGACCGCGGGCCCAAGTGGCGGAATTGGCAGACGCGCCGCACTCAAAATGCGGTTCCACTGGAGTGTGGGTTCGAGTCCCACCTTGGGCACCAGCACCCCGGACCGACGGTCCGGGGTCTTCTCGTCCCACCCTCGTGCCGTCAGTCCGCGGGTCCCCGCTCCCGCACCAGGTTCGTGACGCGGGCCGTGGACAGCCGCCGCCCCCGGTCGTCGGTCATCACGACCTCGTGGACGGTGAGCGTGGCCCCCAGGTGCAGGGCGGTGCACGTGCCGGTGACCGTCCCCGAGGCCACGCCGCGCTGGTGCGTGGCGTTGACGTCGACGCCCACCGCGTACCTCCCCGGCCCGGCGTGCACGCTCGCCGCCGTCGACGCGAGGGTCTCGGCCAGGACGCAGTGCGCTCCCCCGTGCAGGATCCCGCCCGGCTGGGTGTTCGGCTCGACCGGCATCGTGGCGACCGACCGCCCGGGCGTGAGTTCCGTGAACCGGATGCCCATCGCCCGGGCGAGCCCGCCCATCCCGTGGCCGGGGAAGGCGGCGTGCAGCTCCTCGGGGACGCCGTGCTCGCGCAGGTCCCGGGAGTGCTCCTCGGGGGTCATGCCCGCGGGCCCCGTCAGGACTCGCGCCACGGTCCCACGTGCTCACGCTGCCGGCCGCCCAGCAGCTCGCCGGCGTCCGCGACGTCGCCCACGCGGTGCACCTTGACGAGGTTGGTGGTGCCGGCGACCCCGGGGGGCGAGCCGGCACAGATCACCACGAGGTCGTCCTTGCCCGCCAGTCCCTGCTCCTGGAGGTGGAGGTCGACCTGCCGGGTCATCTCGTCCGTGTGGTCGACCTTCGCCACCTGGATGGGCTGCACGCCCCAGAGCAGGGACATGAGCGCCGTGACGAGGGGCTCGGGGGTGAAGGCCAGGATCGGGTGGGACGGGCGCAGCCGGGACAGCCGGCGGGCGGAGTCCCCCGACTGGGTGAACGTGCAGAGGTAGCTGACGTCGAGCTGCCGCGCGATGGTCACCGCCGCGCGGGTCACCGCACCCCCGCGGGTGCGGGGCTCCGTGCCGAGGGCCGGGACGCGCTCGAGCGCCTGGGACTCGGTGGCCTCGATGATGCGGGCCATCGTCTCGATGGTCTCGATCGGGTACTTGCCCACGGAGGTCTCCCCGGAGAGCATCACCGCGTCCGCGCCGTCGAGGACGGCGTTGGCGCAGTCGGAGGCCTCGGCCCGGGTGGGGCGCGGGCTGTCGATCATCGACTCGAGCACCTGGGTGGCGACGATCACGGGCTTGGCCCAGCGCCGGGCCAGCTCGATGGCGCGCTTCTGCACGATCGGGACCTGCTCGAGCGGCAGCTCCACGCCGAGGTCACCACGGGCCACCATGATGCCGTCGAACGCGTCGATGATCTCGTGCAGGGCGTCCACCGCCTGCGGCTTCTCGATCTTGGCGATCACCGGCAGCCGCCGGCCCTCCTCGTCCATGATCTCGTGCACCCGCACGATGTCCTTGGCGTCGCGCACGAAGGACAGGGCGATCAGGTCCACGCCGCGGCGCAGCGCCCAGCGCAGGTCGTCCTCGTCCTTGTCGGACAGGGCGGGGACGTTCACGGCCACGCCGGGCAGGTTGATGCCCTTGTTGTTGGACACCGGCCCGCCCACGACCACCTCGGTGGTCACGGTGGTGTCCGAGACGGCGGTGGCGCGCAGGGCCACCCGGCCGTCGTCGATGAGCAGCGGGTCGCCCACGTTGACGTCGCCCGGCAGGGCCTTGTGCGTGGTGGAGCACAGGCTCGCGGTGCCCTCGACGTCGTCGACGGTGATGGAGAACTCGTCGCCGGGGAGCAGCTCGTGGGGGCCGTCCGCGAAGCGGCCCAGCCGGATCTTCGGTCCCTGGAGGTCCGCGAGGATCGCGACCGTCTGCCCAGCGTCCGCCGAGGCGCGCCGCAGGTTCTCGTAGGACGAGTCGTGCACGGAGTGGTCGCCGTGGCTCATGTTGAGCCGGGCCACGTTCATGCCGGTCCGGATCGCCTGGGAGAGGTTCTCGTAGGAGGAGATGGCCGGGCCGATCGTGGCCACGATCTTTGCTCGTCGCATGTGTGCCGCCTTGGGTCGAGGGGTGCCACCGGGGAGGACGTGCACAGCACTGCGGCCGGGGGCTGCGTCGCGAAGGACACGACGCAGCTCCCGGCCGCACTGCCTGGATGTCCGCCCGGGGGCGGGGAGGTCGTGTCCAGCCTATCAACGCCGTCGCCGGTGTCGAGGCGCCCGGGCCGCCGTCCGGCCGCGGACGTGCGACGGCGCATGCCGCACCCCTCGGGGAGGGGCGCGGCCCGCGCCGTGGTGCCGTGCTACAGGCTGAGGTCGATGGCCCGGTCGGTGGGGGCCACCGGCTCCGGCAGACGGGTCGAGCCCATGAGGAACCGTTCGACGGCGGCCGCGCAGGCGCGGCCCTCGGCGATCGCCCACACGACCAGGGACTGGCCGCGGCCGGCGTCGCCGCACGCGAACACGCCGTCCACGCTGGTCATGTAGCGGTCGTCGCGGGCCAGGTTGGTCCGGCCGTCCAGCTCGGCGCCGATCTGCTCCGTGATGTCCTCGGACTCGTTGCCGGTGAAGCCGAGCGCCAGGAAGACCAGGTCCGCCGGGATCACCCGCTCCGTGCCGTCCCTCGGCGCGCGCCGCCCGTCGGGCAGGTACTCGGTCTCGGCGACCTTCAGGCCGGTGAGCCTGCCGTCCTCCCCCACGAACTCCACGGTGGAGGCCATGTAGGTGCGGTCGCCGCCCTCCTCGTGGGAGGTCGAGACCTCGAAGACCCTCGGCATCATGGGCCACGGGTCGGCGTCGGAGCGGTCCGCGGCCGGCTTCCGCCCGATCGCCAGGGACGTGATCGACGCCGCGCCCTGGCGGTTGGCGGTGCCGATGCAGTCGGAGCCGGTGTCGCCGCCGCCCAGGACGATGACGTTCTTGCCCGCGGCGGAGATCTGGTCCTCGACCTCGTCGCCGGCCACCACCCGGTTGCCCTGCACCAGGTAGTCCATCGCGAAGTGGACGCCGTCGAGGTCCCGGCCCGGGATCGGCAGGTCCCGCGGCCGCGTGGCGCCGGTGGCGACGACCACGGCGTCGTAGCGGCGCTTGAGCTGGTCCCAGGTGATGTCCTTGCCGATCTCCACCCCCGGGCGGAAGCGGGTTCCCTCGGCGCGCATCACGTCCAGGCGGCGGTCGAGCACCTCCTTCTCCATCTTGAAGTCGGGGATGCCGTAGCGCAGCAGGCCGCCGATCCGGTCGTCGCGCTCGTAGACCGCCACCGTGAACCCGGCCTGGGTCAGCTGCTGGGCCACGGCGAGGCCGCCGGGCCCGGAGCCCACGACCGCCACGGTCTTGCCGACCAGGCGCTGCGGGACGAACGGTTTGATGATGCCCTCGTCGAAGCCCATCTCGCCGATCGAGTACTCGATCTGCTTGATGGTCACGGCCGGCTGGTTGATGCCGAGCACGCACGAGGACTCGCACGGCGCCGGGCAGACCCGCCCGGTGAACTCCGGGAAGTTGTTGGTGGCGTGCATCCGCTCGACCGCTTCCGCGTCGAGGCCGCGCCACACGAGGTCGTTCCACTCGGGGATCAGGTTGCCGAGGGGGCAGCCCTCGTGGCAGAAGGGGATCCCGCAGTCCATGCACCGCCCGGCCTGCTGCTGCAGGACCCCGCGGTCCTGGGCCTCCTGGACCTCCTTCCAGTCCATGATCCGGACCGGCACCGGCCGCTTGGGGCGGTCGACGCGCTCGGTCACCTTCAGAAAACCGCGCGGATCAGCCACGGGTCGTCACCTCCAGGATCTTGTGCCAGGCGTCGTCGCCGTCGGGGTCCTGCCCCTGGCTCCGGGCCTCTTCGCGGATGCCCTGCACGGCGGCGTACTCCCGCGGCAGGACCTTGATGAAGCGCCCGAGCGTTGCCACCGGGTCGGCCAGGAGACGGTCCGCGAGCTCGGATCCGGTCTCCTCGGCGTGCTTCGTGATGAGCGCCAGCACGGTCTCTGCGTCCGCCTCGTCCAGCGGCAGCAGCTGCAGCTCGCCGCTGTCCCGCGCCTGCTTGTTGACGGAGGTCTCGGCGAGGTCGATGACGTAGGCGACGCCGCCGGACATGCCGGCACCGAAGTTGCGCCCGGTGCGGCCGAGCACCAGGGCGGTGCCTCCGGTCATGTACTCGCAGCCGTGGTCGCCGATGCCCTCGACCACCGCGGTGGCGCCCGAGTTGCGCACCAGGAACCGCTCGCCCACGGTGCCGCGCAGGAAGATCTCCCCGCTCGTGGCGCCGTAGCCGATGACGTTGCCCGCGATGACGTTCTCGGAGGCCTCGAACACCGCGTCCCGCTCGGGGCGCACGATGATCCGCCCGCCGGACAGGCCCTTGCCGCTGTAGTCGTTGGCGTCGCCCTCGAGCCGCAGGGTGATGCCCTGCGGCAGGAACGCGCCGAGGGACTGGCCGGCCTGGCCCGTGAGCGTCACGTCGATCGTGTCGTGGGCGAGGAGGTCCGTGCCGAACGTCCTCGTCACCACGTGGCCGAGCATCGTGCCGACCGCCCGGTCCGTGTTGATGATGTGCTGCTGGATCCGCACGGGCTCCCGCTTCTCCAGGGCGGCCCGGGAGAGCCGGATCAGCTCGTTGTCGAAGTGCTTCTCCAGCTCGTGGTCCTGGCCGCGCATGTTGCGCACCGCGGCGCCCCGGTGCTCGAGCACCGTGGAGTGCAGGATCGGCGAGAGGTCGAGCCCGTGCGCCTTCCAGTGGTCGATGGCGTCCTTGGTCTCGAGGACCTCGGCGTGCCCGACGGCCTCCTCGATCGAGCGGAACCCGAGCTGGGCCAGGTACTCCCGGACCTCCTCGGCGATGAACTCGAAGAAGTTCACCACGTGCTCGGCCTTGCCCGTGAACCGCCGGCGCAGCTCCGGGTTCTGGGTGGCGACGCCCACGGGGCAGGTGTCCAGGTGGCACTTGCGCATCATGATGCAGCCCTCGACGATCAGCGGGGCCGTGGCGAAGCCGAACTCCTCCGCGCCGAGCAGCGCGGCGACGATCACGTCCCGGCCGGTCTTCATCTGACCGTCCGCCTGGACGACCACCCGGTCCCGCAGCCCGTTGAGCATCAGCGTCTGCTGGGTCTCGGCGAGGCCGAGCTCCCACGGGGCGCCGGCGTGCTTGAGGGAGTTCAGCGGGGCCGCGCCGGTGCCGCCGTCGTGCCCGGAGACGAGCACCACGTCGGCCTTGGCCTTGGTGACACCGGAGGCCACGGTGCCGATGCCGATCTCGGAGACCAGCTTCACGTGCACGCGGGCCCGCGGGTTGGAGCGCTTGAGGTCGTAGATCAGCTGCGCCAGGTCCTCGATCGAGTAGATGTCGTGGTGCGGCGGCGGCGAGATCAGGGACACGCCCGGGGTGGAGTGCCGCGTCTGGGCGATCCACGGGTACAGCTTCTGGGCCATGAGCTGGCCGCCCTCGCCGGGCTTGGCGCCCTGGGCCATCTTGATCTGGATGTCGTCGGCGTTGGTCAGGTACAGGCTCGTGACGCCGAACCGCCCGGAGGCCACCTGCTTGATCGCCGAGCGACGCCGCGGGTCGAGCAGCCGCTCGACGTCCTCGCCGCCCTCACCGGTGTTGGACTTCGCGCCGAGCCGGTTCATGGCGATCGCCAGGGTCTCGTGCGCCTCCTGGGAGATGGAGCCGTAGCTCATCGCCCCGGTCTGGAAGCGCTTGACGATCGAGCTGACGGGCTCGACCTCCTCGAGCGGCACGGGCTTGCGGTCCGTGGCGAAACCGAGCAGCCCGCGCAGGGTCAGCAGCTTCTTCGTCTGGTCGTCCACGAGCTTGGTGTAGGACTTGAAGATGTCGTAGCGGCCGGTGCGGGTCGCGTGCTGCAGCCGGAAGACGGTCTGCGGGTTGAACAGGTGCGGCGGGCCGTCCCGGCGCCAGTCGTACTCGCCGCCGGTCTCGAGGTCCCGGTAGGGCTCGGTCACGCCGTCGGAGGGGTACGCCCGGCGGTGGCGGGACGCGGTCTCCTCCGCGATCACGTCGAGGCCGATGCCGCCGATCTGGGTGTGGGTGCCCGTGAAGTAGTCGTCCACGAGCTCCCGCGACAGGCCGAGCGCCTCGAAGACCTGGGCCCCGCAGTAGGAGGACACGGTGGAGATGCCCATCTTGGACATGATCTTCTGCACGCCCTTGCCCAGGGCCTTGATCAGGTTGTGCACCGCGTGCTCGGTGGTGATCCCGGTTAGGTCGCCCGAGCGCACCAGCTCCTCCGCGGACTCCATCGCCAGGTACGGGTTCACGGCGGACGCGCCGTAGCCGATGAGCAGCGCCACGTGGTGGACCTCGCGCACGTCGCCCGCCTCCACGACCAGCGCCACCTTGGTGCGGGTCGCCGAGCGCAGGAGGTGGTGGTGCACGGCCGAGGTCAGCAGCAGCGAGGGGATCGGCGCCCACGCGCCGTTGGAGTCGCGGTCCGAGACGATGACGTACTCCACGCCGCGGGCCACGGCCGCGGAGACCTTCTCGCAGATCTCCGCGATCCGGGCGCGCAGGGACTCCGCGCCGCCGTCGGGCCGGTACAGGCCCCGCACCTTGAGGGCGGCGGGCATCCCGTCCTCGCCCTCGATGTGCAGGAACTGGTCCAGCTGATCGTTGTCGATCACCGGGAAGTCCACGGCGATCTGGCGGGTGCGCACCCGCTCCGTGGTCAGCAGGTTCCCGGTGGGCCCCACGGACCCGCGCAGGCTCGTGACGAGCTCCTCCCGGATGGCGTCCAGCGGCGGGTTGGTGACCTGGGCGAAGGACTGCACGAAGTAGTCGAACAGGGTGCGGGACTTCTCGGAGAGCACGGCGATCGGGGTGTCGGTGCCCATCGCGTAGATCGGCTCGGCTCCCTTGGCCGCCATGGGCCCGACGATCATCTTCAGCTCCTCCTGCGTGTACCCGAAGGTCTTCTGGCGCAGGGTGATGGAGGAGCGGGGGTGGATCATGTGCTCGCGCTCGGGGAGGTCGGTGATGTCGACGATGTTGCCGTCGGCCCACTCCTCCCACGGGGCGGAGGAGGCGATCTGCGACTTGATCTCGGCGTCCTCGACGATCCTCCGCTGGGCGGTGTCCACGAGGAACATCGTGCCCGGGGACACCCGGCCCTTGCGCACGATCTTGCGGTCCCCGATGTCGACGACGCCGACCTCCGAGGCGAAGACGACCAGGCCGTCGTCCGTGACCCAGAACCGGCCGGGGCGCAGGCCGTTGCGGTCCAGCAGCGAACCGACCTGCACGCCGTCGGTGAAGGCCACGGCGGCCGGGCCGTCCCACGGCTCCATGAAGGAGGCGTGGTAGCGGTAGAACGCCCTGCGGGCGGGGTCCATGGTCTCGTGGTTCTCCCAGGCCTCCGGGATCATCATCATCATGGCCTGGGTGACGGGCCGGCCGGAGAGCACGAGCAGCTCGGCGACCTCGTCCAGGGACTGCGAGTCGGACGCGCCCTCCGAGCAGATCGGGAACAGCTCCTCGGGGTTGCGGCCCAGCAGGGGGGACTTCAGCTGCGACTGGCGGGCGCGCATCCAGTTGCGGTTGCCCTTGACGGTGTTGATCTCGCCGTTGTGCGCGAGCGTGCGCATGGGCTGGGCCAGCGGCCACGAGGGGAAGGTGTTGGTGGAGAACCGGGAGTGCACGATCGCGAGCTCGGTGGTGAACCGGTCGTCGGAGAGGTCCGGGTAGAAGGGCTCCAGCTGCTGGGTGGTCAGCATGCCCTTGTAGACGATCGTGCGCGAGGACAGCGAGGGGAAGTAGACGCCGGACCGGTTCTGGGCGCGCTTGCGCAGCCGGAACGCCTTCTGGTCCAGCCGCCGCCGGGCGGCCTCGTCCGCGGGCTCCGGGGTGGTCTCGGCCACGAAGAGCTGCACGAAGCAGGGCATGACCTCGCGCGCGGACTTGCCGACCACGGACTCGGCCACGGGCACGGGCCGCCAGCCGAGGACCTGCAGGTCCTCGGAGCGCGCGAGCTCCTCGAGGGCGCCCTGGATCCGTTCCGCGTTCTCCCCGCCGTGCGGGAGGAAGGCGGTGCCCACGGCGTAGCCGCCCAGGGGCGGCAGCTCGAAGTCCAGCACGGCGCGGAAGAACGCGTCCGGGAGCTGGGTCAGCAGCCCGGCGCCGTCCCCGGTGCCCTCGTCGCCGCCCACGGCGCCGCGGTGCTCGAGGTTGCGCAGGGCCGTCAGCGCGGCGTCGACGATCTCGTGGGTCGGGGTGCCGTTGAGGGTCGCGACCACGGCGAGGCCGCAGGCGTCCTTCTCCTCGTCCGGATGGTAGAGGCCCTGTTCCTCCGGCGCGTTCGAGAACTGCTCGAACGGGGACGCCGCCTGCTCCTGTGCGGTCTCGGCGGGCGCGGCCGGACGGGGGTCCGTGCCGTCCTGGGCAGAATTGTCACCGGGAGTGCCGGCCGGGGTAGAGGTCATGACTGACGTCTCCTCACCATGGGATGCGGTCAACAGGAGCGGCCCCCGCGGCAGGGCTCCGGTCGGGAGGTGCCGCCGGATCGTGAGCTGCCGCCGGCATCCCCGAGCAGTGGTCGTGGAGGTGCCGGGCGGCGGAAGGGCCCCGTTCCAGGAATGTCCGACGATGGACGATCGTGGCGTGCGCCGGAGCGGTCGACGTGGTTCACCCGTCCGCCGGTCAGGCGCCAGAAGAATCTAGCACTCGGATGTTACAGCTCTGAAAACTCTCGGAGAAGGGACCCGGTGCCGGGGCCGGGGCCGGGGCCGGGCGCACGGTCAGGCGCGCGAGGCCTCCACTGCGTCGCCACGGGCCCTGCGGCGCCGGAGCACGACCACCGCGAACAGGACCAGCCCCAGCAGGACGACCCCCAGGGAGGTCCACACGTGCACGCGCAGTCCGAGCACCATGAGGGCCGGGTCGATCCGCAGGAAGAGCTCGATGAGCATCCGCCCGATGCCGTAGTGCACGAGGTAGAGGGCGAACAGGCGGCCCCCGTCCAGGCGGAACCTCCGGTCCAGGGCCAGCAGCAGCACCACGCCGAGCAGGTTCCACAGGGACTCGTAGAGGAACGTGGGGTGGAAGAGGGTGTCCGCCGGCAGCCCGGCGGGGAAGTTGGCGCTGCCGGGGTCGATCTCGAGTCCCCACGGCAGGGTGGTGGGCCGGCCGAAGAGCTCCTGGTTGAACCAGTTGCCCCAGCGCCCGATCGCCTGTGCCAGGAGCAGGCCGGGCGCCGCGGCGTCGGCGAAGACCGCCAGGGAGATCCCGTGCCGCCGGCACACCCACCACGCGGCCAGGGCCCCGAACGCCACGGCCCCGATGATCCCGAGGCCGCCCTCCCAGATCCGCAGGGCGTCGAGAGGATCCGCGCCCGGGCCGAAGTAGCCGGCCGGGTCGGTGACCAGCACGTGGTAGACCCGGGCGCCCACGATCCCGGCGGGCACGGCCCACATCACGATGTCCCACACGATCTCCGGGTCCAGCCCCCGGGCCGCCCAGCGGCGCGTGGTCAACCACAGCGCCGCCGCGATGCCCGCGAGGATGCACAGGGCGTAGGCGTGCACGGTCAGCGGGCCGACCGAGAAACCGGACCAGTCCGGGGAGGGGATGCCCTGCCGGAGCGGGGCGCTCATCAGGGCGGGCACGGGGGGAACGGCGCTCAGCAGCATGCGGTGGGGCCTCGGCTCGTGGGGTGGTCGGGACGGGCGGCCCGCCCCCGCGCGGGAGCGGGCCGCCCGTCACGCTATCAGGCGCGCCCGGCCAGTTCCCGGGCCAGTGCGCCCACGGCCTCGGGGCCGCCGTCGGCCAGTGCCTGCACGAGGGCGGTGCCCACGATGACGCCGTCCGCGTACGCGCCGATCTCCTCGACGTGCTCCCGGCGGGAGACGCCCAGGCCCACGCAGACGTGCTGGGCCCCGGCCGCTCGCGTGTCCGCGACGAGCTGCTCGGCGACGTCGGAGACGGCGTCCCGGGCACCGGTGACGCCCATCACGGAGACCGCGTAGACGAAGCCGCTCGAGGCCTTGACCACCAGGTCGAGCCGCTCCCGGGAGGAGGAGGGCGCCACCAGGAAGATCCGGTCCAGGCCGTGGGCCGCGGACGCGGCGAACCACTCCGCGGCCTCGTCGGGGATCAGGTCCGGGGTGATGATCCCCGCTCCCCCGGCCTCGGCGAGCCGCCGGGCGAACGTGTCGACGCCCATCTGCAGGACGGGGTTCCAGTAGGTCATCACCACGGGCACCGCGTCGGTGCGCTCGGCCACGGCCCGGACCACGCGGAACGCGTCCGCCACCCGGAAGCCGTTGGCGAGGGCCGTCGTCGTCGCGTGCTGGATGACCGGCCCGTCCATGACCGGGTCCGAGTAGGGGATGCCGATCTCGATGACGTCCGCGCCGTTGGTGCCCAGGGCAACGGCCGCCTCGACAGACTCCTCAACGGTGGGGAAGCCCGCGGGGAGGTAGCCGACCAGGGCCGGCCGGCCCTGGTCGCGGCACTCGGCGATGCGGGCCGCCAGCGGCGAGCCGGGGTCGGGGCTCAGCCCCGGCGGCAGGAGGCGGGAGGCGAGGTCCGCCCCGGAGGTCTCGTGTCGGGTGGTGCTCACAGTCGCTCGCCCTTCTCGCCGAGCTCAGCCTCGGCGCTGTCGTCCGGGAGCATCCCGAACCATTCCGCGGCGGTCGCCACGTCCTTGTCGCCGCGACCCGAGAGGGAGACCACGACGATCTTCTCGGCGGCCGCCTCCGGCCCGAGCTCCTCGACCCAGCGGCGGCCGATCTTCAGCGCCCCGGCCAGGGCGTGGGAGGTCTCGATGGCGGGGATGATGCCCTCGGTGCGGCACAGCAGCCGGAAGGCCTCCATCGCCTCCACGTCGGTGATCGCCTCGTAGCGGGCCCGTCCGATGTCGTGCAGGTAGGAGTGCTCGGGGCCCACGGCCGGGTAGTCCAGGCCCGCGGAGATCGAGTGGGACTCGAGCGTCTGCCCGTCCTCGTCCTGCATGAGGTAGGTCCGGGCGCCGTGCAGCACGCCGGGGCGGCCGAGGGAGATCGTGGCGGCGTGGCGTCCGGACTCCACGCCGTCCCCTCCGGCCTCGAGGCCGTACAGCTCCACCGAGGGGTCGTCCAGGAAGCCGTGGAAGATGCCGATCGCGTTCGACCCGCCGCCCACGCAGGCCGCGACGGCGTCCGGGAGGCGCCCGGCCTGGGCCAGGATCTGCTCGCGGGTCTCCTCGCCGATCTGCTCGTGGAAGTAGCGGACCATCGCGGGGAACGGATACGGTCCCGCGGCGGTGCCCAGCAGGTAGTGGGTGTGCTCGACGGAGGCGACCCAGTCCCGCAGGGCCTCGTTGATCGCGTCCTTGAGCGTGCGGGAGCCGTTCGTCACGGGCACCACGGTGGCGCCCAGCAGCTCCATGCGCGCCACGTTGAGGGCCTGCCGCCGGGTGTCCTCCTCCCCCATGTAGACCACGCACTCCATCCCGAACAGGGCTGCCGCGGTGGCCGAGGCCACGCCGTGCTGGCCGGCGCCGGTCTCGGCGATCAGCCGGGTCTTGCCCATCCGCCGGGCCAGCAGTGCCTGGCCCAGGACGTTGTTGATCTTGTGCGAGCCGGTGTGGTTGAGGTCCTCCCGCTTGAGGAAGATCCGGCACCCGGCCTCGGCGGCGAAGCGCTGGGCCTCCGTCAGCAGGGAGGGCCGGTTGGAGTAGTCACGGGAGAGCCGCTGGAACTCCGCGGTGAACTCCGGATCGGCCTTCGCCTTCTCGAACACGTCCGTCAGCTCGTCGAGGGCGGCGATGAGGGACTCTGGCATCCACCGGCCCCCGAAGTCCCCGAAGTACGGCCCGGGGGCCTCGCGCAGGGAGGACGCCTCCGCGGCGACGGCCTCCGCCTCCGCCTCGGGGACCCGCCGCCCGGCCCGGGCGGCCGCACCGGCCGCGCGGAAGCCCGCGATGGTCGCGGCGGGCTCGGCGCTGCGCACGAGGGCCTCGCCCACCAGGACGGCCTTGGCCCCGTGCGAGGCGTAGAGGGCGATCTGCTCCTCGCCCTCGACCCCGGACTCTGCCACGAGCACCGCGTCCTGGGGCAGGAGGCCGGCGAGCCGCCCGAAGGTACCGACGTCGGTGTCGAGGGTCTTGAGGTTGCGGACGTTGACGCCCACGATGCGGGCGCCCACGGCGACCGCGCGCTCGATCTCCTCGGGCGTGTGCGTCTCCACCAGGGCGTGCATGCCCAGTTCGTGGGTCAGCTCGAGGAAGCGGCGCAGCTCCTCGTCGGAGAGGGCGGCGACGATCAGCAGCACGAGGTCCGCGCCGTGGGCGCGTGCCTCCCAGATCTGGTACTCGTCGACCGTGAAGTCCTTGCGCAGCACGGGCACGCGCACGGCCGCGCGCACGGCGTCGAGGTCCGCCAGGGAGCCGTTGAAGCGTCGCTGCTCCGTGAGCACGGAGATGACCGAGGCGCCGCCGTGCTCGTAGGCCGCGGCCAGGCGCGCGGGGTCGTCGATCGGGGCGAGCGCACCCTTGGAGGGGCTCGAGCGCTTGACCTCGGCGATGACCTGCACGGCGTCCGCGCTGGGTCCCCGCAGCGCGGACTCGGCGTCCAGGGCCGGTGGCCGCTGGGCGGCCGAGCGGCGGAGCTCGTCGAGGCCGACGCGCTCGCGGCGCTCCGCCAGGTCCGCCCGGACGCCCTCGATGATGGCGTCCAGGACCGTCCCGGTGCTCTGTTGCGACATGGTTTCCTGTCCTCTCGGCGGCGCTGGCCGCGCTGGTGCGTTCGTGGGGTGCGGGCCGCGCCCGGACCGGGCGGGGACGGCGACCGGTCCCTCACGACGACCGGTCGGGTCGTGCGCGGGCCGCGCTCCCGTGGCCGGCTCGCGCCGGCCCGGTCTCAGCCCTGGTGGTTGCGGGCCTCGTGCTTGCGCTGCTCGGAGCTGCTGCCGTGGCCCATCCTGCTGAGCACGGCCCCGACGACGAGCCCGACGACGACGAGCACGATGCCCACGATCAGCACGGCAGTGCTGCCCACGGTGAAGCCCACCACGCCGACGATGACGCCCACCGACATGATGCCCACGGTCGCCCACGCGGCCAGCGTGTTGCCGTGCCCCACGAAGCCGGTGTGGTCGAGGACGATCTCGTTTCCGTTTGCCATGTTGTTGCACTCCCGATGTTCCTGCCGGAGCCGGCCGGCTCCGCTCGCACGGCCCCGGCGGGGCGCGGCGGTTGCTGACAGTCTGTCCCGCACCATTGTGCCACCCCTCGGGCCGCGCCCGCGCACGCCCCACGGGGCTCGGGGACGTCCGGTCCCCCGCGGTGGCGGGGACGCCCCGGCGCGGGCGCGGTGCTCAGGCGGTGGGGTCGCGGCCCTCGGTGAGGGCGTCCCACGAGTCGATCTCGTCGCCGGGGCGGGCCGCCCCGGCCGGGGATCCGTCCGCCCCGGAGCGCTCGTAGCGCCGGGCCGCGGTCCACGACCGTCCCGCCACGAGGACCCAGGCGCCGCACAGCGCCACGAGCGCCGAGGCGGCCGCGGCGAGCCACGGCCAGACGGTCACGGCGAAGTCGCCGCCGGCGTTGATCATGCCGGTGGTCTCGCCCACGGTGGTCTGCGCGGCGGCGGCCGGGTCGGCCAGCACCGCCACGGACGCGGCCAGGGCGCCGAGGCCGGCGAGCAGGACCACCGCGGCCACCACCGCGCGCAGGACCCGCCCGGAGATCGCCGTGGTGAGGGCGCCGGCGGCCGCGACGAGGCCGAGGGCGGTGACGGCCGGGGCGGCTTCGGACCCCGCGACGTCCACGGTCACGGGCTGGAGCGTGGTCTGCACCGTGGCGGAGATCCACGTGGCCGCCGAGCAGGCGAACACGGCCAGGGCGGCGACCAGCGTGGCGAGCACCACCGTGGACCGCCGGGACAGCGCCGCCGGCAGGGACCCGCGAGCCTCAGGCACGTCCGGCACCCGTCTCCGGCACGGCCACGCGGTCGAGGTCCAGGGCGTGCAGCCGCTCGGCGAGCATGACCGCCCGCAGCGGCGCGGTGGCCTTGTTGAGGGACTCGAGGGCCTCGGTCTCGGGGTCCGAGTCCGCGACGATCCCGCCGCCGGCCTGCACGTAGGCCTTGCCGTCGACGAGCAGCGCCGTGCGGATGGCGATGGCCATGTCCATGTCCCCCGCGAAGTCGAGGTAGCCGACCACGCCTCCGTAGACGGCGCGGCGCAGGGGCTCGTACTCGTCGAGCAGGCGCAGGGCCCTCGGCTTGGGCGCCCCGGAGAGGGTCCCGGCGGGGAACGTCGCGGCGAGCACGTCGTAGGCGGTGGCGTCCGGGCGCATCCGGCCGACGACGTTGGAGCACAGGTGCATGATGTGGCTGAAGCGCTCGACCTCCATGAACTCCGTGACCTCCACGGAGCCCGGGACGGCGATCTTGGAGATGTCGTTGCGGGCGAGGTCCACGAGCATCAGGTGCTCGGAGCGCTCCTTCTCGTCCTGGAGCAGGTCCCGCTCCAGCGCGAGGTCCTCCTCGACCGTGCGCCCCCGCGGGCGGGACCCGGCGATGGGGTGGGTCACGGCCTGGTCGCCCGTGACGGTCACGAGCGCCTCCGGGGAGGAGCCCACGATCGAGAAGGGACGTCCCCCGGCGTCCTCGAAGCTGTACAGGTACATGTACGGGCTGGGGTTGATGGCGCGCAGCATCCGGTAGACGTCGAGGGAGTCGGCCGTGCACCCGGTCTCGAAGCGTCGGGAGACGACCACCTGGAAGATGTCCCCGTCCACGATGGCCTTCTTGCCCTCCACGATGGAGTTCATGAACAGGGTGCGGTCCCAGCTCTGGTCGACCTTCGACTCCAGGTCCCCGCGGATCTCGTCGGTGCCCGTGAGGGTCGAGGCCGTGACGTGGCCGAGGGGCCGGGCGAGCCTCTCCAGCATCGCGTGCACCCGGTCCACGGCGTCGGCCCAGGCCTCGTCGACGCGCTCGTCGGTGTCGTCGAAGTTGATCGCGTTGGCCACGAGCATCACGGTGCCGTCCGTGTTGTCGTGGATCGCGATGTCCGAGACCAGGTTCATGGCCAGCTCGGGGATGCGCAGGTCGTCCTCGGGCGGGTGCGGGAGCTTCTCCCAGCGGCGCACGGCCTCCCAGCCCACGAAGCCCACGAGCCCCGACGTCAGCGGGGGGACGTCGGCGAAGCGCTCCGTGTGCAGCAGCGCCATGGTGTCCCGCAACGCCTCGACGGGGTTGCCGCCGGTGGGGGCGCCGGCCGGGGCCTGCCCGATCCAGTGCGCCTCGCCGTCCCGGGCGGTGAGCGTGGCCCGGGAGTTCGCGCCGATGAACGAGTAGCGGGACCACACCCCGCCCTCGGCCGCGGACTCGAGGAGGAACGTGCCCGGCCGTGCCGCACCGTCCTCGAGCGCGAGCGCCCGGTAGAGCCCGATCGGGGTCATGGCGTCCGCGAGGACCTTGACGCGGACGGGGATGACGCGGCGCTCCGCGGCGAGCGCGCGGAACTCCTCGAGCGTGGGACTGATGGTGCCCAGGTCCTGCATGGGTGTCGACCTGACTTCCTGGTGGCGGACGGGAGTACGGAGCGGGGGGGGGTGGGTCAGAGGGCGTCGACGGCGCCGAGGTCGCGGCCGTCGAAGCAGCTGCGGGTGCCGGTGTGGCAGGCCGCGCCGGTCTGGTCGACCCGGACGAGCAGGGCGTCGCCGTCGCAGTCGAGGCTCACGCTGTGCACGGTCTGGACGTGCCCGGAGGTGTCGCCCTTGCGCCAGTACTCCTGGCGGGAGCGGGACCAGAACGTCACGCGACCCTCCGTGAGGGTCCGGCGCAGGGCCTCGTCGTCCATCCAGCCCAGCATCAGCACCTCCTTGGTGTCGTGCTGCTGCACCACGGCGGCCACGAGGCCCTCGGGGTCGCGCTTGAGCCGCCGGGCCACGGCGGGGTCCAGGGCGTCGGTTCCGGTGTCGGGGGTCTGCTCGCTCATCGCCACCCATCCTATCGACCGTCCGCACGCCCCGCGCCGCCGGCCGGGTCGCACGCCCGGGCCCGCCGGAGCCGTCAGTCGGACGCCGGCGGCTCCGGCCGGTCCGGCGGGCCCGACGGGAGCGTGGGCAGCCGCGTGGCGACGACGGTCAGGAAGGACACCGCGAGGATGAGCACGGACAGCCCGAGGGCGTAGGTGCCCACCGCCCGGTAGCCGCCCACGAGGGCGGGGTCGAGGAAGAAGTACGGGTACCACCCCACCATCTGCCCCCGGACCAGGGTGTACACGGCCCACAGCGCAGGGAACACGGTGGACGCCCAGGTCGAGGCCCAGCGCAGCCGCCGGCGCCCCGGCGCCAGCAGGAAGTCGGCCACGGCGTAGGCGGGCAGCACGAAGTGCAGCACCTGCGAGGACCGCGGGACGAGGAAGAGGTAGCCGAACAGCTCCGCGTTGGCGAGCAGCACCCCGAACACCGTCCCGGAGACCACGGTGTAGGTGGTGGCCATCGCCCGCAGCCCGGTCAGCCAGCCCGGTTCCTCGGCCCGGGCGGCGGTGTACAGCAGGGCCAGCAGCACGGCCACCACCAGCAGGACGGCGCTGTGGATCGTGAAGTAGCTGAACAGGTTCGACCCCAGGCAGGTGCGCGTCACGAAGGCGCAGTCGGACCGGGAGACCAGGGCCCAGACCGCGACCGCCAGGGCACAGGCCCGGGCGGCGACGACGACGAGTCGCACGTTCGACCTCCTCCCGGCCCACCGGGCTCCAGGATAGGAGGCCCGGCGGCCGAGGGGCGTCCGTCGGCGCGCCCGTGGCCCTGCCGGGGGCGGGCCGCGGGGCCTATGGTGGGAGCAGGACCAGTTCGGCGACGGCGGGCGGGACACCAGGACGATGCATCCCAGGACGATGACGGCGCGGTGGCGCGCGACCCCGGGCACGGCGGCGGCCGCGCTCGTCGTCGTGCTGCTCGGCGGGTGCGGGAGTCCCGGCACACCGGGTCCCCCGACCGGCTCCCCTCCGGGCACGGCGCCCACGGCCACGCCGGCGACCTCCCCCGCAGGGACGCCCGGTCCCGCCGGGCACGGCCGGTGGGGCGCCTATCCGGACCGGCGCGAGGCGTGCGCGGCGGTCGCCGACGACCTCCTGGCGCTCGCCCTCCTGCCGGCCGGCCTCTCGGCCGGTCCGAGCGTGGCGGAGGTCCAGGACGTCGAGGACGAGGTCGAGGCGGTGCTCGAGGCCGCTCCCCCGGCGCTGGCCGCGGACCTCGCGCGGGTGCAGCTGCTGGTCGACTCCTACGGCGAGACCCTGGCGGAGGACCCGTCGGCACGCTTCGACGGGCAGGCGCTCGACGAGGCGCTCGCCCCCGTGCGGGAGTGGCTGGACGAGACGTGCCGCAACGGCGGCTGAGCCGGAGGGCTCGGACGCGGGGCCTCCGCACACGTGCGGGAGCGGCCCCGGGACGGGGCCGCTCGCCTGCGGTGTCCTAGCGGCGGTTGAGGAGGCCCCGCAGCTTGCCGCCGAGACCGCGGCCGCCGGACCTGCCCGCGCCCGCCTGTCCCGCGGTGTTCATCCCGCGGGTGGCACGGCGACCTCCGCCGGCTCGCCCGGTGGTCCCCCCGCCGCCTCGCCCGGTGACGTTCCTGATGATGCTGTTCAGTCCCACGGTGGACTCCTTCGTGGTCGGCCTGTCGAGCGACTGTCGTCAGCTCACTGTCGACTCTACGCCCGGTGGCCTCCCCGGGCTACGGGGCAGTTCAGCGGACCTCGTGGCCCGCGGCGCGCAGCGCGTCCTTGACCTCGCCGATGGCGTGGACGGGCCCGAAGTGGAAGATCGAGGCGGCGAGCACGGCGTCGGCGCCCGCCTCCACGGCCGGCGGGAAGTGCTCGGGGGCGCCCGCGCCGCCGGAGGCGATCAGGGGCACGTGCACCCGGGCGCGCACGGCGCGGATCATCTCCAGGTCGAATCCCTCCTGCGTGCCGTCCGCGTCCATGGAGTTGAGCAGGATCTCGCCCACGCCACGGTCCTCGGCCTCCTGCGCCCAGTCCAGGGCGTCGAGTCCGGTCAGCGTGCGTCCCCCGTGCGTCGTGACCTCGAAGCCCGAGGGGGTGTTGCCCGTGCGCCGGGCATCGAGGGAGAGGACGAGCACCTGGCTGCCGAAGTGCCCGGTGATCTCGTCGATGACGGCGGGACGGGCTACCGCGGCGGTGTTGATGGACGCCTTGTCCGCGCCGCAGCGCAGCAGCCGGTCGACGTCGGCGACCGCGCGGACGCCGCCGCCCACGGTGAGCGGGATGAAGACCTGCTCGGCGGTCCGGGAGACCACGTCGAAGGTCGTCGCCCGGGCCGCCGAGGACGCCGTGACGTCGAGGAAGGTCAGCTCGTCCGCGCCGGCCTCGTTGTAGCGCTTGGCGAGCTCCACCGGGTCACCGGCGTCGCGCAGGTTCTCGAAGTTCACGCCCTTGACGACTCGACCGGCGTCGACGTCCAGGCACGGGATGACACGTACGGCAACGCCCACGGGCGGCACCTCCTCGGCTGCGGGTATGGGACGGGCGGGCGGGATCAGATCCGGGCGGCCTGGATCGGGGAGACCAGGATGGCGCGGGCCCCGACGTCGTAGAGGGCGTCCATGACCTTGTTGGTCTCGGACTTGGGGACCATGGCACGCACGGCCCAGGCGTTGCCGCGGCCGAGCCGGGAGATGGTGGGCCCTTCCATGCCGGGGGTGATCTGGGTGGCGGCCTCGACGTACTCCTCGGCGACGTCGTAGTCCATCAGCACGTACTGCCGGGCCACGAGCACGCCCTGCAGACGGCGCCGCAGCACGGCCAGGCCCTCGGGCTCGGTCGCGGCACGGCTGCGGATGAGCAGCGCCTCGGAGGTCATGATGGGCTCGCCGAAGACCTGCAGGCCCGCGGCGCGCAGGGTGTTGCCGGTCTCCACGACGTCGGCGATCGCGTCGGCCACGCCCAGCCGGATCGAGGACTCCACGGCGCCGTCGAGGCGGACCACGGAGGCCTCCACTCCCCGCTCGGCGAGGTAGTCGCGCAGCAGGCCGTCGTAGCTCGTGGCGATCCGCCGGCCCGCCAGCTCGGCGATGGAGGAGAACTCTCCCGCCGGTCCGGCGAAGCGGAACGTGGACCGGGCGAAGTCCAGCCCCAGGTCCTCGTCGGCGTGGGCGCCGGAGTCCAGGAGCAGGTCCCGGCCGGTGATCCCGACGTCGAGGATGCCCCCGCCCACGTACACCGCGATGTCCCGGGGCCGCAGGTAGAAGAACTCGACGTTGTTCTCGGGGTCCACGAGCACCAGCTCGCGGGAGTCCCGGCGCTGCCGGTAGCCGGCCTCCTTGAGCATGGTGACGGAGGACTCGGACAGGGCGCCCTTGTTGGGCACTGCGACACGCAGCATGGGGTTCCTTCTCGGCTCAGGGGCTTCGGTGGGGCGGGGACGCCGGTGCGGCGGGGCGCTCAGAGGTGGCGGTAGACGTCCTCGAGCCGCAGGCCCTTCGCAACCATCATCACCTGCACGTGGTAGAGCAGCTGCGAGATCTCCTCCGCGGCCTGCTCCGACGTCTCGTACTCGCAGGCCATCCAGACCTCGGCGGCCTCCTCGACGACCTTCTTGCCGATGCCGTGCACGCCGGTGTCGAGCTCCCGGACCGTGCCGGAGCCCTCCGGTCGGGTCTCGGCTTTGTCGCTGATCTCGGCGAAGAGGGTCTCGAAGGTTTTCACGACTACCAGGGTAATGGGTCCGCGACGGCCTCCCGACCGGCCGGGGCCCGCACGGCGCGCGGAGCGCGGCTCAGACGCCGAGGGAGCGCAGCAGCAGCGCGGTCTGCACCGCGGCGGTCGTGGCCTCGTAGCCCTTGTCCTCCTGGGAGCCCTCGAGCCCGGCGCGGTCGAGGCCCTGCTGCTCGGTGTCGCACGTGAGCACGCCGAAGCCCACGGGCACCCCGGTGCGCACCGACACGTCCGTGAGGCCCTGCGTGGCCGCCGAGCACACGTAGTCGAAGTGCGGGGTGCCGCCGCGCACGACCACGCCGAGGGCCACCACCGCGTCCAGGCCCGGGGCGAGGCGCGCCGCGGCGACGGGCAGCTCGAAGCTTCCGGGCACGCGCACGACCGACGCGTCCCGCACGCCCGCGTCGGCCAGCGCGCGGCGGGCGCCGTCGAGCAACCCGTCCATGATCACCGTGTGCCAGCTCGAGGCGACCACGGCGACGCGCAGACCGCTCGCGTCGGCGGTGCTGAGGTCGATGTCGGGGGCTCCGTGTCCGCTCATGGGGTGAGGTCTCCTGTGCTGTCGGTGGTGCTGTCGGCGGTGCCGGCGGCCCGGCCGGCGGGGCCGGCCGCTCCGGCTTGGTGGGCGGTGCTGTCGTCGACGTGGCGCAGGCGGTGCCGCATGCGGTCCCGCTTGGTCACGAGGTAGTCGTGGTTCTCCGGGCGGGCCGGCACCTCGTTGGGCACCATCGCGACGACGTCGATCCCCAGGTCGGCCAGGCGTTCGGCCTTGGCGGGGTTGTTGCTCAGCAGGCGGATCCGGGTCAGCCCGAGCCGGTGCAGGATGGCCGCCGCCGCGGTGTAGTCCCGGGCGTCGGCGGGCAGGCCGAGCAGCTCGTTCGCCTCGACCGTGTCCGCCCCACCGTCCTGGAGCTTGTAGGCGCGCAGCTTGTTGACCAGGCCGATCCCCCGGCCCTCGTGGTTGCGCAGGTAGAGCAGGGTGCCGCCGTCCTCCGCGATCCGCCGCAGGGCCAGGTGCAGCTGGGGCCCGCAGTCGCACCGGTAGGAGCCGAAGACGTCCCCCGTGAGGCACTCGGAGTGCAGCCGCACGAGCGGCGGACGGCCCACGGGCACGCGGTCCGGGGACGGCGCGGTGAGGCTGAGGTGCTCGGCGACCGCGTCCCCGGGCCCGCCCGGCAGCTGCCAGCCGATCACCTCGAAACGGCCCTCGGGCGTGGGCACGACCACGGGCTCGGAGCTGACCAGGGGGGCGTCCGGCCTCATCGGCGGTCCTCCTGCAGGTGCGCCGCCAGGTCCTCGATGCTCACGAGCGGGATGCCGTGCCGGTCGGCGAAGGCCCGCAGGGCGGGCAGGCGCATCATCGAGCCCTCGTCGTGGACGAGCTCGGCGATCACGCCGACCGGCTCGAGTCCCGCCAGGGAGCACAGTTCGACGGCGGCCTCGGTGTGCCCGCGGCGGGCGGCGACCCCGCCGTCGGCGGCGCGCAGGGGCAGCATGTGCCCGGGCCGGGTGATGTCCCCGGGGCCGGCCGCGGGGTCGGCGAGCACCCGGGCGGTGAACGCGCGGTCGGCGGCGCTGATGCCGGTGCTCACCCCGTGGCGGGCGTCGCACGTGACGGTGTAGGCGGTGCCCTTCGAGTCCTCGTTGACGTCGACCATCGGGGGCAGCCGCATCGCGTCGGCCCGCGCGCCGGTCATGGGCACGCACACGACCCCGGAGGTGTGCCGGATCGTGAAGCCCATCAGTGCGGGCGTGGCGTGCTCGGCCGCGAACACGATGTCGCCCTCGTTCTCCCGGTCGGCGTCGTCCACGACGACGACGGCCCGCCCCTGGGCCATGGCCTCGACGGCCGCGCCCACGGCATCGAGCCGGATCTCCCCGGTCGTCCCGTCCCCGCCACGGCCCGTTCCCTCGTGGGTGCTGCTGGTCCGCATCATGCTCCTTCTCCTGCCGTGGGCCGGGCCGTCCCCGGCGCCGGGGTGCTGTCGGTCCGGGCGAAGGCCAGCAGGCGCTGGGCGTACTTCGCGAGGACGTCGACCTCGAGGTTGACGGTGGCGCCGACGGGGCGGCGCCCGAGGGTGGTCTCCGCGAGGGTCGCCGGGATGAGCCCGACCTCGAACCAGTGGTCCGTGGCCGCGGGCGCGCTGACGGCCGTCACGGTGAGGGACACGCCGTCGACGGCGATCGAGCCCTTCTCGGCGACGAACGGGGCCAGCTCGGCGGGCACGGCGACCCGGACCCGCTCCCACTCCCCCAGGTCCTCCCGGGCCGAGACCGTGCCGGTGCCGTCCACGTGGCCCTGGACCACGTGCCCGTCGAGCCGTCCCCCGGCGGGCACGCAGCGCTCCAGGTTCACGGTGTCTCCCGCGGCCAGCGCCCCGAGGTTGGTGCGCACGAGCGTCTCGCCGATGACGTCGGCCAGGAACTGCCCGGAGCCGATCTCCTCGGTGCGGGTGGCCGTGAGGCAGACCCCGTTGACGGCGAGGGAGCCGCCGTGCGGCAGGTCGGCGACGAGCGGCCCGGCGTCCACGAGGAGGCGGGCGCTCGTGCCGTCCGGGCGGGGGTCGACCGAGCGCACGGTGCCCTGGCCGGCGACGATTCCTGTGAACATGCGGTGCTTCCTCTGTCTCTCGGTCTTCGGTCTCTCGGTCCCGGGCCCTTCGGCCCGGAACGTCTCTGGTCGTGGCCCGGCGCGGGCGCCGCTCAGTCCGGGGGCACGGGCCGCAGGTGGATCCACAGGTCCGGGCCGAGCTGCTGCACGGGTCCTCCGCCGGCGGGGTCGAGCCGCCACCGGGAGCCGTCCGCGAGGGTGCCGATGCCCAGCTCCGCGAAGGCGGGCCGCCCCGCGCCGAGCACGAGGGGCGCCTGGTACAGGCTGAGCTCGTCGACGAGACCGGCGCGCAGGAAGCCCGCGGCCACCGTGGCCCCGCCCTCGATCAGCACGTGGCGCACACCGGCGTCGTAGAGCTCGGCCAGGGCGGAGTGGGGGTCGTGGGTCGCGACGTGCCGGAAGCGCCCGTCGGTCCCGCGGATCGCGGCGTCCGCCGGCACGGGGCGCAGACCCATGGCCACGCGCAGGGGCTGCCGCGGGACGGGTCCGCCGTCGCCGGTGCGGGCGGTGAGCCGGGGGTCGTCGGCCAGGACCGTGCCGCTGCCCACGAGGACGGCGTCGGCACGGGCGCGCAGGTCGTGGCCGTGCTCGCGGGCCGGCGACGACGTGATCCACCGGCTGGTCCCGTCCGCGGCGGCGATCCGGGCGTCGAGGCTCTGGGCGACCTTGAGGGTCACGAACGGACGCTGGGCGCGCATCGTCTCGCCCCAGCGGTCGTTGAGCCGCTCCGCCTCCTCGGCCAGCAGCCCCGCCCGGACCTCGATCCCCGCGGCCCGCAGGGTGGCGGCTCCGCCGGCGGCGGCGAGCGTGCGGTCGGGGGCGCCGTAGACCACCCGGGGCACGCCCGCCTCCACGATCGCCTCGGCGCACGGGCCGGTGCGGCCCCAGTGGTTGCACGGCTCGAGGGTCACGAACATGGTGGTGCCGCGCAGCTCGGTGCCGGCGGACACGGCGCGCTCCAGGACGTCGACCTCGGCGTGGACGGTTCCCGCCCCGCGGTGGTGGCCGACGTGCAGGATCCGGCCCTCGGCGTCGGCGAGGACGGCGCCCACGAGAGGATTGGCCCCGCGCGGGCCGCGAGCCGCCGCGTGCAGGGCGGTCCGCATGACCGACCGCTCGGCGTCGTCGCCGATCCGGTGCTGCGGGTCCATCGCGTCGTCCTTTCCCGGGTCGGTTCCGGGGCGCAGGACAACGGTGCCGCCGTCGGGACCCGCGGGTCCGGACGGCGCCGTGGCG
Organism: Kocuria rhizosphaericola; assembly: GCF_044462205.1. NCBI lineage: Bacteria > Bacillati > Actinomycetota > Actinomycetes > Micrococcales > Micrococcaceae > Kocuria > Kocuria rhizosphaericola. Next base: position 46,964 of record NZ_JBISWK010000101.1, read on the forward strand.
TGCCGTCGACGGCATGCCACGAGGGCCGTTGAACGTGTTGCCTTCCATCCAGACTGTGACTGTCGGTACCGGAGTTCCACCGGTTCGGCCGGGTGACCCGCCGGTGCGGGCGCTGGGCGCCTGCACGGACGCGGTCGTCCGGTTCGCGGACTGTGACCGCCGGTTCGGACTTGCACCGACCCCGGAACACGTTGTTCGTGCCTCGATTATGTCACAGGGCGTGCCGTCGGCGTCCCCGCCACGGCGCCGCGGCCGGCCGGCTCAGGCCTGGGCGGCGCGGGCCGCCCCGCGCAGGGCCGTGATCGCGGCCCCGGGGTCCCCCGCGCCGTAGACGGCGGAGCCCGCCACGAACGTGTCCGCCCCGGCCTCCGCGGCCCGCACGATGGTCTCCTCCGTGATCCCGCCGTCCACCTGCAGGGCCACCCGTCCCCCGCCCGCCCGGATCGCCTCGGCGGCCCGCCGGATCTTCGGCAGCGTGACGTCGAGGAAGGCCTGTCCGCCGAAGCCCGGCTCCACCGTCATGACCAGGAGCATGTCCAGCTCCGGCAGCAGGTCGAGGTACGGCTCCACGGGGGTCGCGGGGCGCAGTGCCATCCCGGCCCGGGCGCCGTGGGCGCGCAGCTCGCGGGCCAGCTTCAGCGGGGCGCGCGCGGCCTCGGCGTGGAAGGTCACCGACTCGCAGCCCAGCTCGGCGTAGCCGGCCGCCCAGCGGTCCGCGTCCTCGATCATCAGGTGCACGTCCAGCGGGAGGGGGCTGACGGCGAGGATCCGCTCCACCAGGGGCATACCCAGCGTCAGGTTCGGGACGAAGTGGTTGTCCATGACGTCCACGTGCACGGCGTCGGCGGTGGCGATCCGGCCCAGCTCGGCCTCGAGGTTGACGAAGTCGGCGGAGAGGATCGAGGGGTGGATGCAGGTTCGGGACACGGGGACTCCTGGTGGTGGTCGGTCGGTCGGGGCGTCAGCGCTTGCGCAGCAGGGCCAGGAACATGGCGTCCGTGCCGTGGACGTGCGGCCACAGCTGGACGGTCGCCGGTCCGGAGTCCCCCTCCCACGGGCGGGACGGGTCGCGGTCCCCCTCGAGGCTGCCGGGCAGGGCCGCGGCCCGGACCGGTTTCAGGGCGTCGACCAGCTCGGCGTCCTGGCGCCCGGCCAGCACGTCCTGGACGACGGTGACGGTCTCGGCGGCGTGCGGGGAGCAGGTGACGTAGGCGACCAGGCCGCCGGGTCGGGTGACGTCCAGGGCGGCGTGCAGCAGCTCCCGCTGCAGCGGCCCGAGCTCGGCCAGGTCCCGGGGGCTGCGCCGCCACCGCGACTCCGGGCGGCGGCGCAGCGCCCCGAGGCCGGTGCACGGGGCGTCGACGAGCACCCGGTCGAAGCCGGCCTCCTCCGCGGAGCGGCCCTCGAGCAGCTCGTCGGCGCGGCGGCCGTCCCCTGTGCGCACCGACCAGGCCCGCTCCGGGACCGGCCGCAGGGCCCGGCGCACGAGCTCGGCCCGGTGCGGGGCCACCTCGTTGGCCGTCAGGTGCGCCCCCCGCCGGTCGGCGAGCGCCGCGAGCAGGGCCGCCTTCCCGCCCGGACCGGCGCACAGGTCCAGCCAGCGCCCGCCCTCCGCGGTGCCGTCGCCGCCGTCGGCGTCCTGTCCGGCGGCGACCAGGGCACGGGCCACGAGCTGGGACCCGGCGTCCTGGACGCGGACCCCGCCCTCGCGGACCGAGGCCAGGCGGTGCAGGTCGCCGCCGCTGCTCAGCGCCGAGTCCGGGACGAGATCCCCCTCCTCCGCGCCCGCGGCGCGGGCCTCCGTGAGGTCCCCGAGACCGGGCAGGGCCACGAGGTTGACCACGGGGGCGGCGTTGTCCGCCTCGAGCAGGGCCTCGATCTCGGCGGCGTCCCGCCCGTGGGCGGTGAGCGCCTGGCGCAGCGCGCGGACCACCCACGCAGGGTGGGCGTGGGCCAGGCCGAGGCGGGCGGTACCGTCGGCGGCGTCCGCGGTCAGCTCCGCGACCCAGGCGGGCAGGTCCCGCGCCGCGACCTTGCGCAGCACGGCGTTGACGAGCCCGCCGGGGCCCGCCCCGACGACGGCCCGGACGAGGCCCACCGTCTGGTCGAGGGCGGCGTGGTCGGGCACGCGCATGGCCAGCAGCTGGTGGGTGCCCAGGCGCAGGGCGTCCAGGACCGCGCCGTCGAGCTCGCCCAGGGGGCGGTCGACGCACCGGGCCAGCACGGCGTCCCAGGTGCCCTGCCAGCGCAGTGCCCCGTAGGCCAGCTCCGTGGCGAAGCCCGCGTCCCGCCGGTCCAGGCGGTGGGCCCGGACGATCCTGGGGAGCACGAGATTGCCGTAGGCGCCCTCCTCCGACACCGCGCGCAGGGTCTCGAACGCCGCCAGCCGGGCCGGATCGGCCCGCCGCGTCCGCCCGGCGGGCGCCGAGGAGGAGTAGGCCCGGTCGGACTGCGCCGGCCGGTTGCGCTCGTGCCCCCGGGCGTTGCGCCGTGCGCCTCCCGGTCGCCGGTCGCGGTCGGCTCCCCGGTCGCCGCCCCGCCGGTCATCGCGCTCGCTCACTCGAACACCACCTCGTCCTCCGTGCTGCGGCCCCGCGCCCAGGCGGTGGCCTCCATGGTCTTCTTCCCCGACGGCTGCACCCGGGTGAGCTGGACCGCGTACGAGCCGGTGCCCACGAGCACCGCGTCACCGCGCAGGACGCAGCGTCCGGGGGCGAGCCCCCGGACGTCGGGCCGGGGCACCACGCGCTCGAGCTTGAGCCTCCGGTCGTCGAGCAGGGTCCACGCCCCGGGCTCGGGGGTCGCCCCGCGCACCCGGTGGGCCACGGCCACGGCGGGCTCCGTCCAGCGGACCCGTCCGTCCTCGGCGGTGAGCTTGGGGGCGTGGGTCACGTCGCCCTGCTGCGGGACCGGGCGGGCGGCACCGTCGACCACGGCGCGCAGGGAGTCCGCCAGCAGCGGCGCCGCGGTGCGGGACAGTCGCTCCAGGACCGTCCCGGCGGTGTCGTCGGGCCGGACCTCGTCGGTCAGGGCGCCGAGGACGGGGCCGGTGTCCAGACCGGCCTCCAGCAGGAAGGTGCTGGCGCCGACCACGGTGTCCCCGGCCATGAGGGCGCGCTGGACGGGGGCGGCGCCGCGCCACTGCGGCAGCAGGGAGAAGTGCAGGTTGATCCAGCCGTGGGGCACGGCGTCCAGTGCGGGCTGCGGGACCAGGGCCCCGTAGGCGACGACGGCGGCGACGTCCGCTCCCAGGCCCCGGATCCGCTCGGTCAGCTCGGCGTCCACCCGGTTGGCCTTGAGCACGGGGATGCCCCGCCGCGCGGCCTCCTCGGCCACGGGCGAGGGCGTGAGCACCTTCTTGCGCCCCACGGGGGCGTCGGTGCGGGTGAGGACGGCCACGATCTCGACGTCGGGCCGCTCGGCGAGGTGGACCAGGGACGGCACGGCGACGGACGGCGTGCCGACGTAGAGGATCTTCACGGCTCTCCTGACGGGTGGGGGCTGGGGGGCGGGGACCGGGCTCAGGCCGGGCGGGAGGAGCCGGCGCCGAAGGACGCTCCGGCGCCGAAGGAGGAGCCCACGTTCGCGGCGCGCTGCCCGGCCACGCCGCGCACCACCCCGTCGTAGCCGGCGGCGCGGATGGCCCGCATCGCCTCCTTCTTGGCGGGGCCCACCAGCCGGTCGACGTAGAGCCGCCCGTCCAGGTGATCGGTCTCGTGCTGCAGGCAGCGGGCCAGCAGTCCGGTGCCCTCGACGGTCACGGGTTCGCCGTGCTGGTCGACACCGGTGACCCTGGCCCAGTTCCGGCGCGGAGTGTCGAAGCCGAGACCGGGCACGGACAGGCAGCCCTCGCCGCCCTCCTGGGGCTCCTCGCCCACCTCCAGGACCGGGTTGACCACGTGCCCCTCGCTGCCCTCGACCGCCCAGGTGAACAGCCGCGCGCTCACCCCGACCTGGGGCGCGGCGAGGCCGACGCCCCCGACGTCCAGCATCGTCTCGTGCATGTCCGCGACGAGGCGGCGCAGGGCCTCGTCGAACGCCGTGACCTCCTCCGCGCGGGTGCGCAGGACGGGATCACCGATGGTGCGGATGGGCAGGACGGACATGGAGGGACCTCGCTCTCGACCCGACAAGTCTACGGGCCGCCCGTCCCCCGCGAGCACGCGGGCCGCGCCGTGCCCTACGGCTGCTCGCGCAGCGGCGGCGGCGGCACGGGCCGCAGGGCGGGGCCCGCCGCGGCGAGGGCCGTCTCCTGGGTCCACAGCCGGTGCAGGGCGCAGAACTTGTACCAGTGCTGCTCGAGCACCGTCGGGACGGCCTGCACGGGCACGACCTCCGTCTCGCCGACCGCCACCCCGAGCAGCAGGTCCGCTTTGCCGTAGGCCCACGGCTCCCAGGTGCCGGCGTCCGCGTCCACGAGGGACTCCTCCGCCTTCAGCCCGGCGACGAGCTGGGTCACGACCTTGGCATCGAGGGACTTCACCCGCCCGTCCCGGTCCGTGCCCTTCGTCTTGTAGTCGATCAGGCACACCTTGCCCGCGATCCGGGCGACGAGGTCGAGGGTTCCCGCGTAGCCCACGGTGGAGTTCCAGACCGTGACCTCCACCGCGAGCGGTTCGGGGGCGTAGAGGTCCCACCACTCGTCGAAGCGCGAGGCGAAGCGCTCCTCGCCGTGCTCCGCCAGGGCGGCCCGCGCGTCCGCCGCCCGGTGGGGCCGGCCGAGAGCCCGGAGGGCGATCTGCTCGGCGTAGGTGTGCACGCGGTCCCCGCGCGCCGCGGCCTCGTCCCGGTGCCGTTCGGCGGCCTTGGCCGCGTCGCGCACGACGGCGCGCAGCTGGGCCGGCGAGCCCAGGGCCGCGCGCAGCCGGTCGTCCCGAACGGCGGCCTGCGCAGCGGAGTAGCCGTACCAGCCGTCCAGGTCCGTGGCCGCCCGGGAGAGCACCGTGGTGATGGAGGGGACGGTCGCCTGGTCCGCGACGGACCTCGCGTACATCCGTCCGTACTCGGTCTGTTCCGCCAGCCTGGGCTGTGTCACGCTGCTCGTCGCCTCTCCCTCGCGTCCCCGGGACCCGGGGTGGTCCCGGTGCTCCGGGTCCTGGCCCGCAGGCTACCGACCGCCTCGGACACGGGCCCGGTGGCACCCGCCGTGCGGCGCCGTCCCGGCGACCGGTCCGGGACGGCGCCGGGGCACGACGAAGGCCCCGGCTCGTGGAACCGGGGCCTTCCTGGTGGTGCGCGATACTGGGATCGAACCAGTGACCTCTTCCGTGTCAGGGAAGCGCGCTACCGCTGCGCCAATCGCGCTCTACCGGCGGTCTCCGGGGAGATCGTCGAGCGTGGTGGGTGTGCACCGAGGTGGAGACGGGATTCGAACCCGCGTAGACGGCTTTGCAGGCCGCTGCCTAACCACTCGGCCACCCCACCGGGACCTGGTCCTTGCGGACAGGGCCGTCGGTCACGACATCGTTCATGCCGATCACTGCGAGCGGACGACGGGAGTCGAACCCGCGACATCCACCATGGCAAGGTGGTGCTCTACCAGCTGAGCTACGTCCGCATGTCTTGCTCGGTCGATCTCTCGATCTTCCGATCAGGAACTCTAGCACAACCCGTTCCGGCGGTGTTCGCGCCGGTCGGGGGCGTGCCGGGGTCGACGAGCGCACGATCGGGGGCGGCTTTCCAGCCGGTCCGTTCCGCGGGAGCCCGTCGGTGTTCCTGACAGGTGAAGACTGTACGGGACCGATTTCCGAAAAGCCAAATCCCTCGCGGCGGCGCCGCGGGGCGGCAGCCGGGGGGCCGCGCCCGGGGCCGAATTGGCCCGCGGCCGGGATGTGGGTTATGGTTTTCGAGCAGTGAGCGCGATTGGCGCAGTGGTAGCGCGCTTCGTTCACACCGAAGAGGTCACTGGTTCGAACCCAGTATCGCGCACGAGCAGCACACAGAGGGCCCCGGCTGGATCCAGCCGGGGCCC